>LJUX01000031.1 GCA_001304155.1 candidate division Zixibacteria bacterium SM23_73_3 | reverse complement strand
GTGAACCGTTGGTCAAGCTGAAGTCGCAGATCCCACCAAGGCGGGCTTGAATTCCAGAAAGAGCGTAGCCGAGGCTTCATGCCTCGGTGCCAAACCATACGTAAATTCAAAGACCAAAAAGCAAAATGCAAAATTGCAATTCAAAATTCAAAATTAGGTCGAATTAGCGCGTAGCCGAGGCTTCATGCCTTGGCGCCAAGCCGTGAAGGCTTGCCTACGCGAACCAGGTCCGCGGACAGCCACAAGGTTCGACAGGCTTACCGATAATCAGGGAAGAACGGTCAGCTTCAAGAACGCCATCTTGATAATGACCTCTAATATCGGGGCTTCCTTGATAGCGCAAATGTCCCGAACCATAACCTCAGAAAATGAAGACCAAATATATCATGAAATGAGTTCGCAGGTGTTAAATCTTTTGCGAAAATCCCTAAGACCTGAGTTTTTGAATCGTATAGATGAAGTAATAGTGTTTCATTCAATATCTTTTGAGGACATAAAAAATATCGTCGATTTGCAGTTTAAAGAGGTCAACCTAAGATTAGCCGAGCAAAAAATAAACGCAAGCCTGACTGATAAAGCAAAAGAGTATTTGGCTAAGGCGGGGTTTGACCCAGCTTTTGGAGCCAGGCCTCTGAAAAGAATGATACAGAAGCTAATCATCCAGCCTTTGGCCAATGAGATTTTGAAAGGGAAATTCAAGCCTGAGGACAAAATAAAAGTCGATGTCAAAGACGACCAGGTAGTTTTTGTGAAAAAAAATTGATTTTTTCGATATCTCTTTAAAAAGGAGGTTACGAAATTGAAGAACATAGCAACCTTTGTTGTAATTTTGGCTGTCGGTGTTTTGACTTTCTCCTGCTCCTCTGGCTCCAACAGTAAAAAAACCGAAGAGGAGCTTTATACTGAAGCTCAGGACTATTCAGAAAAAGGGGATTTTCAATCTGCCATAAAGATCTACAAGGAGATTCTGAAGCTATACCCGGATAGCCCACGTGCTTATAAGGCACAATTTTTGATTGGCTTTGTTTATTCAGAGAATTTAAAGGATTACAAAAAGGCAAGAGAGAATTACAGAATGATGATTGAGAAATATCCGGAGTGTGATCTGGCAGATGATGCCCAATACATGCTAAAGACCATGGCAAAAGATAGCTTACCTATCATTCTGGATACGAGTTCAGCATCGTCTGATTAGAAAAGACGGAAGTTGAGTATATACGCACCAGGACCTAGCTTAAGTTGGGTTCTGGTTTTTTTCACCAACTTAATAGGTACACAGAAACACAAGATATAATCTTATAATCAAGGAAGCGGCCTTGCCTGGAATCGCCGGAATAGTTGATCTTGAAGGAAAATTTGACTTAGAAGAAAAAATGGCTGGCATGCTATCTTTGATGAAGCATGAACCATGGTATAAGGTGGCTCAATTCCACCAAAAGCCCATGGCCTTAGGCAAGGCTACCTTAGGAGTAATCGACCCTTATCACCAACCAGTCTTCAACCGCGACAAATCCCTGTGCCTGGTTATGTATGGGGAGATGTATAATTATCCGGATGATCCTCTGTGGACCCTGCAGAAAATTCATCCCTCTGAACCAACCAACCGCGCTCTTTCGGTTCTAAATCTAATAGATGTTTACGGTATTGAAATTATGAAAAAACTCAACGGGTCCTTTGTGTTGGCACTATGGAACTCCAGGGAGAAAACGCTGACTATCGCCAATGACAGATACGGCTTAAGACCTTTGTACTATTTTTGGCAAGACCGTCTTTTCGTCTTTGCCTCTGAAATGAAATCCATCCTGACCTTCTCGCAGGTCAAAAAGGATATAGATCTGCAAGGAATGGCGGAGTTCTTCAGCCTTAACTTTGTTGTGCAGGACCGGACTCTGCTCAAGCAGATCAAGATTTTGCGACCGGCTTCTATGGTGGTGTTTAAAGCTGGCAATCTCAATATAAAATCGTATTGGGCTCTTAATCTGAAAGAGGAGGGCAAGGAGTTTAATGCAAAGGAATCCATTGAAAGGACGCACTTCTTGGTAAAACAGGCGGTGCAAAGACAAATCAGAGACGATATCCCCAAGATCTTATCCTTAAGCGGCGGGCTTGATTCCAGAACGCTGTTAGGAGCTGTTGCCAAATTGGGACATAAAATCCCCACCTTTACCTTCGGCATTGCAAATTGTTCAGACAAAAAGCTGGCAAGAGAAATTGCCAATACCTTAGGCATGGCAAATCGCTTCCTTGAGCTTTCCCCAGATTTCCTGAAAAGGTGGGCTAAGTTGGGAGTCTGGTTAACTGAGGGAATGAACAGTTGTATAAACTTTCATGGAATAGAATTTATACCCGAGATCCGCAAGCAGGCTTCAGTAGTGCTAAACGGCTTTTTGGGAGGGGAACTTTTTGGGTTTCTGTCTCTGACAAACGCCCAATTATTGTTTCAGAGGGACTCAAAGAATTGGATTAGCAGACTTTTTCACCGTATCAACCATCCTTTTACTGAGAGTGAACTGGCATCTCTTTTTCAAACCAAATACTATTCACAGATAAAAGATTCCGCCTTTCAATCTTTTGTGAAATTAATGAATGATTGTCCCTTTGATTCTCCCTTTAACAAATTTCATCATTTCCGCTTCAGAGAACAAGCTCCAAAATCGTTTCTATACGGCCTTTTGCTCGACAACAACCTGGTGGAATATAGGGTTCCTTTTTGTGATTATGATCTGGTAGATTTTGTTTCAACCATACCTCCCAAACAGAAAGCGCTGGCTATTTTTCATCGTCGTCTGTTGACTGAGAAATTTCCACCTTTAGGTTCGATTCCCTATCAAAGAACTGGCATACCGGTCAGCTCCAGTTTACCCCGGATCTTGTTCGGAAAAACAAAAGAAAAGTTGAAAGAAAAAATTCTCCATTCGAAGATGGATAAACGTAGATACTCAGATTATGATAATTGGATGCGGAATGAGCTCAAGGACTTTTTGATTTTGAATATCTTAAATGAAAAATCTCTAAGCCGGGGTTATTTTAATCCCGATTATGTTAAAAGATTAGTTGAAAGGCATCTTTCTGGAAAACAGAATTTAGCTTCACAACTGGGAACAATTCTGACCTTTGAGCTATGGAATCAGCTATTTGTAGACAAGACCTGATATCGCTACTTACATTAGAAAAGTGCTTGTTTTTGCTTGACAAGTGAAATTTCGATGTTATATTTAAAAATTTGCTGAAGGAGTTAGCAGATGAAAACTTATACGCCCAGCGTTTCAGGGTTAGAAAGAAAGTGGTTCGTGATCGACGCCCAGAATAAGGTGTTGGGAAGATTAGCCACCAGGGTGGCAGGCCTTCTCATGGGGAAGGGTAAGCCCCATTTTACTCCCCATCTGGATGTGGGAGATTATGTCATAATCATAAATGCAGACAAGGTGATTCTTTCCGGCAAGAAGCAAAACACCAAAACTTATCATCGTTACAGTGGCTATCCTGGTGGATTGAAGTCGGTGGTCTTTTCCAAATACCTAAAGGAAAAGCCGGAGGAGCTTTTCACCCATGCAATACGGGGGATGCTTCCCAAAAATAAGCTGGGAAGAAAGATGCTCTCCAAGCTTTTTGTGTATCGGGGAGACCGACATCCCCATCAGGCTCAAAAAGCAGAGCCTTTGAAGATTTAAAAACAAGCTGAATTTAAACGTCAAGTTGCAGGAGGACAAGTTGGCAACCGTTGTTTATCGATCAACAGGAAAAAGAAAAACAGCCGTGGCTTCTGTCAGGGTGATGTCGGGTGGCGGCAAGATGATGGTGAATGGAAGGCCCATGCGCCAGTATCTAACCAAAGATGACCTGATGGCGCTCGTGGAAAAGCCTCTGGAGATAACCGGCATGTTGGGAAAAGTGGACATCTTCTGTTCTGCCCGGGGTGGTGGCTTATCCGGTCAGGCTGGAGCCATCAGATTAGGCATAGCCAGAGCTTTGGTGAAGATGAATGAGGAGTCCCGAAATGTTTTGAAAAAAGCCGGACTTCTTACCCGGGATCCTCGAATGGTGGAGAGAAAAAAATACGGACAGATAAAAGCTCGAAAAAGATTCCAGTATTCCAAGAGATAAGAAAATAAAACAAATTCACACATCGGCTGATCCATAAGGCGGGTCCACTTAGAGTATTCTGTGGCGCTGGAGGAGTTGACGCCGGTGGAGGTCAAAAACCAAAGGGAACTATCCATGAATATTACCATCAAAGATCTGTTAGAAGCGGGGGTTCATTTTGGGCATCAGACCAAACGATGGAACCCCAAGATGAAAAAGTTCATCTTCACCGCCCGAAGCGGCATCTACATCATCGATCTACAAAAGACCCTCCAATGTCTGGAGATAGCCTGTCAGAAGGTGAAAGAGGTGGTAGCCGCAGGTCAAACCCTTTTATTCGTGGGAACGAAAAAACAGGCTCAAGAGGTGGTGAAGGAGGAGGCTTTGAGAAGTGGAGCTTTCTACGTCACCGAAAGATGGCTGGGAGGCATGTTGACCAATTTCCAAACCATCAGACGAAGCGTGAAGCGACTTAAAGATCTGGAAAGGATGAAAGATGACGGCACCTTTGACAAACTCACAAAAAAAGAGGTATTGAAATTAGAGAAGGAGAGGATGAAGCTGGAAAAAGTGTTGGGGGGGATAAAAGAGATGAATCGCCTTCCCGGTCTTCTGTTCGCGGTAGATGCCAAAAAGGAAAAAATCGCCGTGGCTGAAGGAAGCAAGCTGGGCATATCCATAGTTTCCATCATCGACACCAACTCCGATCCAGATCCCATAAACTTCCCCATCGCCGGAAATGATGATGCCATAAAGTCCATTCGGGTGATAACTCATCAGATAGCAGAGGCGGCTTTAGAGGCTCAGAAATCAAAAGAGGAAAAGAAAGAGATTAAAGAAAAGGTGGAAACTTAAGGAGTGACGATTCAGCATTTAACTTCTGGATTTTCTTCCAGTGAATCTTCCAGACAAAGATACCTTCGCCTGAACTGAGGTTCAAAGATAGCGATTCCTTTTCTTTGTCAAATGATTCCTAAAGCCAGATGCAAAATCATTTTTTAGAACACAGTTGCCTGGCATAACCAAGCTTACCTGGCTTGACCCTTAAGGGGTAAAGGGTATGGATGATTTTTTGAAAAATGCAAAGCTTTCGTTTGAATTTTCAACACATAAGGATTTTTCTGTTGGAGGAGCCAATTCATGACCATCACAGCTGATCAGGTTAAAAAATTAAGAGAGAAGACCGGTGCCGGGATGATGGATTGTAAAAGGGCTTTGGAGAAATCCAAAGGTGACCTAAAAAAGGCCATAGACTACTTAAGAGAGCAGGGCATAGCCAAAGCAACCCAGAAGGCATCCCGAGTTGCCAAAGAGGGATTGATCTTTTCAGCCATTCAATCGCAAGGAAAATTGGGTGTTTTGGTGGAGCTTAACTGCGAAACCGACTTTGTGGCACGAACCGAAGATTTCAAAAAGCTGGCACAAGAGGTGTCGACGTGGATTGTTGATCATCGCCCCCCAAAGATCGATCAGCTCACCGAATCCATGAAGGTTAGATTCAACCAGACCATAGCCAAGTTAGGCGAGAACATCGCCGCCAAAAGATTCGCTCTTTTCGAAATGGAAGAAAAATCAAATGGTTTAATCTACAGTTATATTCACCCCGGGGATAAGCTGGGCGTCCTGTTGGAACTGAAGTGCCAGGCCGACGCTGTGACCCAAGAGCAGGAATTTAAGCAACTGGCTAAGGATATCTCCATGCAAATCGCCGCCACCAATCCTCTGGTAACTACCCGGGATGAGTTAAAACCTGAAATAATTGAAAAGGAAAAGGACATATACAGAACCCAGGCAAAGAACGAGCGGAAACCAGAGAAGATCATTGAGCGAATTGTAGAGGGCAAAATAGAAAAATATTATCAAGAGGTTTGCCTGCTGGAACAGCCCTTCGTGAAAAATCAGGACCGTTCCGTCAAACAGAGAATTGATGACGCCCAGAAAAAGCTGGGTGAAGAGATAATGGTGGGACAGTTCGCTCGATTCCGATTAGGGGATGAGGTTGGCTAAAGTCAATTCTGTAGCCACCAGCATGAACTTTATGGTTTGGACTGCCAACTGATTTTAAGTTTAAAATAGACTTAATAGAAAAAAGCGATTCAGTCAAAAAATTGTGGGCACTCCTATTTATAAAAGGATACTTCTAAAGATATCTGGTGAGTCATTAGCCAGAGATAAAGAAGGTGTCATCGACCCTGATGCAATTGCTTTCCTTTCAAAGGAGATCAAATCCGCAAAAGACTTGGGGGTGCAGTTAGCTACGGTGGTAGGCGGAGGCAATATCATCCGCGGACAGATATCCAGTCTGGGTGCGATCGATCGGGTATCAGCCGACTACATGGGGATGCTTGCCACCATCATAAACTCCCTGGCTCTTCAAGATAGCTTGGAGAATTTCGGGCTTTCCGCTCAAGTGATGAGCGCCATTCACATAGACACCTTAACACAGCCGTATATGAAAAGGGAAGCTTTAAGACATTTAAAGAGAGGAAGTGTGATCATCCTGGCTGGGGGAACTGGAAATTCCTATTTCACCACCGATACCACCGCGGCCCTTAGAGCCACTGAGATAGGGGCGGATGTGGTAATGAAAGGAACCAAAGTGGATGGAGTTTATGATGACGACCCGATGAAAAACTCCTCCGCCCAGATGTTCGACACCCTTTCTTATATGGAGGTGCTGAACCGAAAATTAAAGGTGATGGACTTAACGGCAATCTCGCTGTGCATGGAGAATAAGCTCCCCATCATCGTGTTCAATCTGCTGAAGGAGGGGAATTTGAAAAGGATTCTTTTGGGAGAGAAGATCGGGACCAAGGTTAGTGAATGAAAAAAGAACCAGTGTTTTCACCTCACGCATTGTGGCGGGAATCACAAATATCGGCAAGACATAAGAAAAACACTAAGTCAGATTTAGGGATGTTCATTCAAGTGTAAAAAAGGAGGGAGGAGATGACGGTAAAAAAAATTCACAGAGACACGGAGGAGAGGATGGAAAAGGCGGTGGAGACGATAAGAAAGGAATTTGCCTCCATTCGCACCGGGAAAGCCACCACTTCCCTTCTGGAAGGGATCAGGGTGGATTATTATGGCACCATGACTCATTTATCTCAGGTGGCAAACATATCCGTTCCAGATGCTCGGCTTCTGGTGATTCAACCATGGGAGAAGAAATTGATTCCGGAAATCGTCAAAGCTATTCAAAAATCAGATCTGGGGCTCAACCCACAAAGCGACCCCAACGTGGTCCGGCTTCCCATACCTCCGTTAACCGAAGAACGACGAAAGGATTTAGTCAAGCTGGTGAAAAAGGTAGCGGAGGAGGGAAAGATAGCCATAAGAAATATAAGGCGTGATTCCAACGACGCTTTTAAAAATGCAGAAAAAGACAAAGAGATCTCAGAAGATGAATCCCGAAAAGGACAGGAACGTGTGCAGGAGATCACAAATGAACATATAGAGAAGATAGAAGAGACGCTGAAGAAAAAAGAGCAGGAGATAATGGAGATTTAAAATGAGGCTACCTCTTTGTTTTTGCTTTTGATATCTTGCGGATTTTGTGAGGTGAGGTAAATTGTCGAAAGAGACGTCCAATCTCAAAGAAAGGATTTTGAAGAAGAGAAATCTGCCCGCTCACGTAGCTATCATCATGGATGGGAATGGAAGATGGGCTAAAAAAAGGGGATTACCTCGAATCGCTGGTCATAAAGCGGGAGTAAAAGCGGTGAAAAGAATCGTAAAAGCCGCCGGCGATCTGGGGATATCCGTTTTGACCCTCTTCACCTTCTCCCAGGAAAACTGGAAAAGGCCAAAAAGTGAAGTGTCAGCCATAATGAAGCTTTTATACGAGACCACGAAAAGAGAGCTAAATGAGCTGGACGAAAATAACGTGAAATTGATCACCACTGGAAGAATAGAGGAGCTCTCTCTCCGCAGAAGAGAGATATTACAAAAAGCAATGAAAAGAACAAAAAATAACACCGGCTTGATTTTGAACTTAGCTTTGAATTATGGGGGCAGAACCGAGATATTGGATGCGGTAAAAGAGATCGCAAGTGATGTAAAACGGGGGAGACTGAATCCTGAACAGTTGGGAGAGGAAAAATTCTCTCATTATCTTTACACCAAAGACCTTCCCGACCCGGACCTGCTTATCCGCACCTCCGGAGAGATGCGCATATCCAACTTCCTTTTGTGGCAAACCTCCTATACCGAACTTTACATCACCGACATTTTGTGGCCCAATTTCTCAACTAAGCATTTTTATGAGGCCATCTGGAACTATCAAAACCGAGAAAGAAGATTCGGAAGGTTATAACCAAATGACTTGAAGCCAAACCACGATGAGCCTCTGAATCATACAACCTTTTTCTCTACTCCCTTTGAATCGAGAACCTAGAATCTTCAGGCCCACCTTATGAAAAGCAATCTCTTCACCAGAGTGGTGATCGCCTCCATCTTCGGTCCCCTGATAATTTACGTCACCCTTCTGGGCAAACTCCCCTTCTTGATCTTAGTCGAGATTCTGATCATATTGGGTTTGTGGGAATTCTCTTACTTAGCTCAATTGAAAAACTTTCAGATTCCCAAGTGGATTTTGCTATTTATGGGAGTATTTCTGGGCATATCCGTCTATCTCTGGGGAGAAAGGGCGTTCATCTTCTTCCTCCTGGGCTTACTTTATTTGACCGCTTTTGTTTCTGTAATAAAAGGGAGAACGCAAGGCGCAACCGCGGATTTGTCCTTAACGGTTTTTGCCCTTTTCTATGTAGCCGGACTTTTCAGCTTTTTGATTCTTTTAAGAGAGATGCCGCAAAAGCTTGGGCTGGATTACAAAACTGGTGGGTTGTGGATAGTATATCTTTTGATCTGTATCTGGTCCTGTGATACCTTCGCCTATTTTATAGGAGATCCTCTGGGAAAACACAAGCTCTCTCCTTCGGTAAGTCCCAAAAAAACAGTGGAGGGATTTGGTGGGGGCATCCTGGGAGCAGTAGCGGCGGCTTTTTTCTCCTACTACGTTTTCTTAAAATCTGCCCAGTTACAGCATCTTTTAATCATCGCCTTCTTTGTCAGCCTCATCGGACAGATAGGAGATCTGACCGAGTCGCTGTTCAAAAGGGACGCTGAAATCAAAGATATCTCTCACATAATTCCCGGACACGGAGGAATTCTGGATCGATTCGACAGTTTGCTTTTCGTCTCCCCGATAGTCTATTACTATTTAAAATTTGTGGTGTATGGATGAATCGGTCAACGGATTGAGCGGATTAAACGGATTCAGTGAATACTGTGTGATCTTCTGATTCGGCTTCCTAATAATAATTCATTAACCACAAAGACTGCTTAATTCTTTTTTTCTTTACCCAATTTGAAATAAGTGATTCCTGCACAGAGAGGGAAACCGTTTCCTACTTAAAGAACAATCACCATTTTTTCAGAAGTGTAGTAATGGGGATATCGCCAGCAAACACATCTGATGTCATATGACGTGACGCTTTCGCACTGGCATTTAAGAACTATTTTTTGTTGCTTTTATCTCTTTTGTGCGGCGGTAGGTGGTGATCAAAAGACCCGCCATGATAAGGACTGTTCCCAGCCACAGGACATTAATCAAGGGCTTCTTGCTCACCTCTAATACCAAAAGATTTTTGGCTTGCTCTTCTTTCTCCAGAAGCAGATTCAACATCACCATCTTACGGTCTGCATCGATCTTTTCTAAAACCATATGATCTTTTCCTCCCGGGAGATGAACCATACTTCTGGCTTCATCTTCCTCCACTCCTTCCATAACCACAGTAGGAGTGAGGATCATCTTCTCTTTTTCGTGTGTCACCTCTAAAATTGCACCAACACTCATGCCCTCTCCCATTTCATGAGAAGAGATGTCAAATCCGACAAACGTAATGGTATACCCTTCGATCTCTTTGGTTTCACCTTTTTTTATGGTAAACAGATTGCCGCCGGTTTCATCCCCCTCTTTAAGCTCCAAAGGAGCCAGGTAAAGATCATTCAACAGGTTTACCTTTATGTAAGGAACCCGCATGTAACTCTGATTATATTGGCTAAAGTAAAATCTTGGTCGGGTAATGAAACTCTTCCCGCTTTTCTCAACTTCCACCTTCAGAGCATTCTTTTGATTTTCCTCTGGATTTAAAAGAAGAGTATCCCCCTCCATTCCCAGATAAGTGAACTTATAGCCAAAAGCTTCCTTAGATTCTTTTTCAGGCAAATTTATCTTGACTGATCGACTGTAGCCAGAGGAGGTGATAATCCCGACCAACATCAAACCGACGCCAAAATGAGTTAGATACCCGCCCAGAAATTTTAAACCAGCTTTGGTCCTCTTTAACAATGCTATCAGGTTTCCCACCAAAGCCAGGAATGAAACAAACATAAAGATTAAGTAAACAAAAATGCTTGCTTTCAACACGAAACTTAGAATTGTGAGGAAGGATGAAATGACCAAGACAGGAATGACGGCTTTTTTAAAATCTTTCCATCTTATCTCTTTCCAGCCCAGGAAAGGTGCGAAACCCAAAAGGGATGCAATGATGATCCCTAGAGGAAGTTGGGTGTTGACGTAATAGGCAGTGCTCACATTGGAAGCCTGACCAAAGAGTTTGGTGATAATGGGAGCGGACGTGCCCAGCAGAACCAATATGGCAGATACAGACAAAAATGTGATGGCAAGGAAGATTAAGAATTCCCCGGAGAGGAGATTTTTGGTGGCTTCCACATATCTAATTCCGGATAATCTGAAGATGAAGAGTCCGAAGGAGAATAAGGTGAAAAAAAGCATAAACAGTATCAAATATGCATTGATACCCAGATCGGCGAAAGAGTGGACTGAGAAATCGCCCAAAACTCCACTTCGGGTTAAGAAAGTTGCATAAAGCACCAAAAGAAAACACAAAATTGCCAGAAGAAAATTAGTTCGGCGCATACTGCCTTTGGTTTTTTCCAAAAGAAGTCCATGCACTAAGGCAATGCATAAAAGCCAGGGAACCAAGGAGGCATTCTCCACCGGATCCCATCCCCAATATCCACCCCATCCTAAAACCTTATAAGCCCAATATCCACCAATGAATATTCCAGAACCCAAGGTTAAACAGGACAAGGCTACCCAGGGAAGAGCAAATCTGACCCAATCTTCATATTTGTCTCTAAATAGAGCGGCTAAAGCATAAGAGAAAGGAATCGCTAAGGCGGCATATCCGATAAAGATTATAGGTGGATGAATCACCATCCAGAAATCCTGCAAAAGCGGGTTCAATCCCCTACCCTCAGCAGGAAACCAGGTTAGAAGGGAAAAAGGGCTTTTCTTCAATAGTAACGTCAATAGAAATATCTGGACCAAAAGATAGAAACCCATCACATATCCTTTGTAGATGCCGGATCTTTTTAAGGGGAAAATCCCCAAAATCGCCCCAAAGAAAAGCCACAACAAAAATGTCCCCTCCTGACCTGCCCAGAAAGACGAGATCAAATAAAATAAGGGAAGATCGGATGAGCTGTATCCGTAAACGTATTCCACCTCGAAGTGATGGGTAAGGAAAAGATACAAAAGATAAAAAGTGGCGAGGGATGTGAAAAAGAGGAAGATGTAGTAGGTCTTCCTGCCGGCACCCAGAAACTTCTCTTTATCCTTTGCTCCGACAAAAAATAAAAGAGAAGAAAACAGAGCAAAAATAAAAGCTAAAGTGAGACAAATATCTCCCAAAATCATTTAGGTCTGTATCTCCGATATTAGAATGAACTCATCGTTGAAGATACGAAAAGCTTTTGTGAGTCTGTTTGTTTATAAAAATTTTCTTTCTCCCCTTAATCCCAAGTTTATCTTTACAGATGGAGAATGCAGGAAGTACGATCTGCGTATTTTGCTCAAGTTATTTTAATGGCGAATATAGTTAAGGGAAACCCCAACATCTCCTGAAAAATTTAAAGTTGAAATTAAATTCAGCTTAAAGTATATTATACAACGATTCCTCTCGGGTGTTGAATATGTATTTGATCATTATACACTTGTAGCTTTCCGAAATGAGAATGCTAAAATATTTGGATTATTTTTTCCTGATAAGACCGGTTTTGATGCCGCCGGTTTGGACCGTTCTTCTTTTAGGACACCGCCGAAGTTCACAACTTTTCGGAGAAAGCAACCTTCCCGGTCTTGCCCTCTTTTTGGTTACATTCTTGGTGGGAGCAGTATATGTTCTAAATCAGATATTTGATGTAGAATCTGACCGGCAAAACCAGAAGCTTTTTTTCCTGGCAAAGGAATACATCTCCTTAAGAAGCGCAATTTATGAAACGATACTTTTAAACTTAATAAGCGTAATCGCTGCTTTTTTCATTTCACTTCAGTTAGGTCTTTTTTTCCTCTTGGGAATGGTCTTCGGATTTCTTTATTCTGCTCCACCTTTTAGCTTCAAGAACAGGCCGATTGGTAGTTTATTATTGAATGCTTTTGCGCACGGAAGCTTAGCTTTCCTTATGGGATGGAGCATGAACCATTCGCTCACACTTGAGTCAGTGTTGTTCTCCCTTCCTTATATGTTCGCAGTCGGGGCAATCTATCTGAATACTACAATTCCGGACATAGAGGGAGATAGAAGAGCAGGAAAAAATACCCTAGCAGTCAGATGGGGGAAAGAAAAGGTAATCGTTTTATCATCTGTTCTGGTAGCTATGGCAATTGTCCTATCCTTTTTGGTTAAGGATATCCCTTTTCTTGTTGCATCTTCCCTTTCTTTTCCGTTTTTTATTTTTTCTGCGATTACCACAAAGGAACGAATCATAATTGCAACCACCAAAGTCTCAATACTATTTTTATCTATCGCCGCAGGCATTTTTTATCCCTGGTATTTTGTCATTTTGATCTTAGGTTTTGTGGGAACTCGTCTGTATTATAAAGTACGTTTTAAGCTGGACTATCCCACACTTGTGTAGTAAATTATAGTACCAACTTTTTGTTGAGTGAAAAGGTATTTTTATGTAGCGGAAGGCTTTAGCTTTCCACATATCTGGAGACCTGAAGGTCTCCGCTACATTGTGTTGGGCTCATTTGTTTTCTCCAACAGGTCTTTTATGAAAACACTCCTCGATCAGTTTTTGAATCATCTATCTATCGAAGTTGGCCTTTCTTCGAACACTATAGAGTCGTATAGGAGGGACCTGAAGAGATATTTGAAATCTCTCCAGGAAAAGAAAATCGACTCCGTGGACAAAATCACTGGAGAGCATATAACCGATTTGATCGTCCTTCTGTCCAGGATGGGGCTTAAGTCAAACAGCATCGCAAGAAATCTGACCTCCATAAGACGGTTCCATAAATTCTTAGTCACGGAGGGTTACTCTGATTCCAACCCGGCAAGTGCCCTGGATTCTCCTAAGCTCTGGCGAAAACTACCCACGGTTCTGAATGTCGAGGAGATGAAGAGACTGCTGAATCAACCTGCCGAGCAGGAAGCTCTGGGTTTACGTGACAAGGCAATCCTTGAGTTCCTTTATGCCGCCGGGGTCAGAATCTCAGAGCTTATACATTTAAAAAGGAAAGACTTATTGTTGGAAGTAGAATTAGTCAGAGTGATGGGAAAAGGTCAAAAGGAAAGGATCATCCCTATTGGAAAGGTAGCTCTTCGGTCAGTGGAAAGGTATCTTCGTGAGACACGCCCACAATTAGCCAAACGAACATCCGAAGATTTCCTCTTTTTGAACAGAAGAGGAAGACCTCTTTCCCGCATGGGGCTGTGGAAGATATTGAGAAAATATGTAATGAAAGCGGGAATAAAAAAGAAGGTCAGTCCTCACACCATAAGGCACTCCTTTGCCACCCATCTTTTGGAAGGCGGGGCAGATCTGCGTGCAGTTCAGGAGATGCTAGGACATGCCGATATATCTACTACACAGATATACACTCACCTGGACAGAGAATATCTAAAGCAGGAGCACAGACACTATCATCCCAGGTCCAGGATGAAGGTGTAGAAGGCTTCCCCTATCCAGCAGAGTGTGGTCTGTGCCGAACCAAAATAAGGTTCTTCTTTATTTAGTTGTTGGTCAGAATACTAAATAAAAACCTCATGATCTAAATAAGGCGATATTTTCTAAACCTCTCCCCTGTCCCTCCTCCTCAGAAAGGAGAGGGGAACAAAGGTTTATATGTTTTATTGTGCTCTATATCAGAAGGGCGTGGAGATCAAAGAGAGGCTCGGTCGGTCTCTAACCAAAAGAAGGGTGCAGTTTCTTCCTTTCTCCGAGTTTGTCCAACTGGAGAGCTTGATTCAGAAATATATCCTGGATCTGGTGTTTATTGCTGGTAAAGGTTCTTTCGAAGAAGAACTGAATCTGACCAAGCGCATAAAAAAACACCCCATCTTATCCTTAGCTCCATTGATCCTTTATTATCCTCAGCCTAACATGAAAATCATCTCGAGCGGGTTTGATTTTGAAGCAGATGAGTTCTTTTTCTCTAAATGGAACAACAAGCTTTTCTCCTCTAAACTGAAGATGATTATAAATAGAAGCAGAAGAGATTTAGGGGTGAATCCCACAACCAGGCTTCCCGGAACCAACATCATTGAAAATGAGATGAGCAAAAGGATAAAGAGAGGACAGGAGTTTGCCGCCTGTTATGCTGATCTGGACAATTTTAAAGCTTACAATGATTATTATGGTTATCATTATGGAGATAGCCTCATAAAGATGACCGCCGAGATAATCCGGGACGTGGTTTACAGCTTCTCCAGGGATAACTTTGTGGGACACATAGGGGGAGATGACTTTGTTTTTATAATTCCACCGGAGAAGATTCACCCCACCTGTGATGAGATCATCAAAATCTTTGATCGTATGATAATCCGTCGTTACAAAAAAAGGGATGTTCTGCGGGGTTTTATCGTTACCTCCAATCGCAGGGGAAAAAAGGAGAGCTTTCCCATAATGACCTTATCCATTGCGGTGATAGTAAACCAGAAGAGGATGTTCAGACATCTGGGTGAGATATCTCACATGATTACGGACCTGAAAAGCTACACCAAAACCCTGCCCGGTTCAAATTACTTTGTCGAAAGAAGAAAAAAATATTGAAGCTTTGTAGTTAGAATATGTCTTTTAAGGAAAATCTGGGCGTTTATCCAGGCGCCTCAGTTCCTCCCCACTCACACATTGCCCTACCTGGTCGATTTCAGTTCGTTTAACCTTTCCCACCTGCGGTGCCCACCAGAAATAACTTACTTTGGGGTCTCCTGAATAGGTTCTCCTGATCTTGGCACACCCTCGATAAGTTCCACCAGCTGCAGTCGAGTAAACATCTTCGAACCCCACAATGCTGTAATCAAAGCCGCGCGCGTCCTTCCATGAATTCCCTTCCTTAATGGGACCAACCAGAATCTTAGCTGGCAACGGGGTTGATCCTACATCTTTGGTGAAAATGGTATCCCGTATTCGGTAAACAAAAGTAGTTCCTCCTCCTGATGATAACAGATCCCAACCAGACGCTCCATCTCGTTTGTTTTTGTTTACGGCAGTGATTGCAAAGCTATCTTGACTGGGCACACATTGACGATTCAGGAGGACGTAAGTCCACTTGTAGAAGTAGTTGATAGGAAAATAATAGCTGGGATCTTCCAGCTCTGGATTGTTTGGCTTCTTTTTATCGTCACATTGGAATACAAAAAACAAAAGGAGCACGGCGGCAAAGAGAATCAGTATCTGTTTCATCTCAAGTCCCTCCTACAAATGCCTTATTTGCTACGCACCCGTTTCAAAACATGTTGGGAGAGGAATCTGTCTTTCCGTTTGACTCTCCCCTGCTGAATTGTCTCTAAGGATTTTTCGCCTTAACTTTTGTGTAATACAGGATATTGGACGGTGTTGATTACCTTCAAAGAAGCTTTTTGTTTTATCTATATTTTTAGCTCTCCATCTTCCATTATCTTTTTATCATCGACCCACAGGGTGGGCTTTAAAAGGATTCCATCCAGATGGCTGGGAACCGACACATTTCCTCCCATGGATTTGTTGTCTCCTAAAGCCATATGCACCGTTCCCATGACCTTCTCGTCTTCCAGAACGCTCCCTACAATTTGTGCCTTATGATTGGTTCCGATTCCCAACTCAGCTATATTTCTGCCCGGCTGACCAAAAGGCTCTAGGATCTTCTCTAACTCCTCAGCGGACCTATCCCCGGTAATCTGGGTAGCGAAACCATCTTTCACCACGATCTTGATGGGCTTTTTCACCTTTCCCACCATGGCTCCATCCACCATAATGATTCCATTTGCCGTCCCCTCCACCGGAGCGATATAAGCCTCACCCGCAGGCAGGTTGGAGAAATCACCCGGATTGTGCACCAGACCGGTATCTGCGTGGCATTCTCTTCCCTCCAAGCTCATGCTGATATTCGTCCCGGCTGGTGTGGTGACCTTGGCAACTCTGCCTTGACTCACAATCTCTGCCAGCTTAACGCTTCGCTGGGCAATCTCGTGGTAGTCAGCGTTCAAGGTCCTTTCCATGGTATCTTCCAGAATTCCGGGAAGGGTAGCACATCTTGCCCCTGCCTCGCAAGCCTCTCTTCTGGCTATGGTGTGAGACATGGACTTGCTGGTGGGAATGATCAGAACATCGAAATCTTTCATGAACTTTGCCACCGCCCCTGGTGGCTCTTCTCCGTTGCTGGAGCGGGGTAGGATTTCTAAAAGCATAGCTTCAGCCCCTACTTCCTTTGCCGCACCCCAGAAGGCATAACCGATCTTTCTTTCCGGCTCATCCGTAATCACCAAAACAGATTCACCCTTTTTAACTGCCAGACAATTATTGATGGCCACTTGTGCCGATTTAAATAGCTTATCCATTTCTCCTCCCAACTCTTACCAGCGTGCTTGGATCATAAAGTTCTCTATAATCGAACAGAAGAAAATAATTTCCAACCTAATAAATTTAAAAGTTAAATCTTTTTACTAACTTACCCTTTTAATCCGAGTGGACCGGTAAAGCATGTAGGACATCCCCACAAAGGCGATCAAAGATATCCAGGGACCATAGGCGACTGTGAGTGACAGCTCTTCATGAGCCTCGTAGAAAGCCCGGTAGCTGGATGAGAATGCGATTATGAAGGCGATCATCACGCCGAGCAGTGCATCTCCCGCCACCAATCCCGAGCCGAACAGGATTCCCCTCTCCTCTCTTTTCTTTGCAACGTCTTCCCTTGAGATCTTTCTTACTATAAGAGCTATCAATCC
Organism: candidate division Zixibacteria bacterium SM23_73_3; assembly: GCA_001304155.1. GTDB lineage: Bacteria > Zixibacteria > MSB-5A5 > MSB-5A5 > SM1-73 > SM23-73-3. The sequence goes on along the minus strand of LJUX01000031.1, from coordinate 15,702 downwards.
TCCAGTCATGATGGGCGTGGAAAGATTCAGAGGGAGATAAAGACCGATGGCAAAGGGAAGCGAGGAGATGCCGACTAACTCAATGGCAGCTGCCAGCATGCATCCCACTATTATTGGAACCCAGGGGAGATTTCCGGTCATCACCCCCTGAACGATTACTGACATCACGTTGGCCTGAGGAGCCAGAAGCGGTGAGGGGTGCGTAGCATCTTTCACAAAGCCGAAGGCACTACTTAACAGAAACACGGTGAAGCCCATTGCCAGTGCCGGAAATAAAAGCCCCACAAATTCCATTATCTGCTGCTGTCTGGGAGTTGCCCCCAGGAGATAGCCGGTCTTTAGATCCTGAGCAATGTCCCCGGAGAGACACACTGCTATGCAGACTACCGTTCCGATGGACATGACGGTGACCATTCCTCTGAAGCCCGAGACCCCAAAAGCCAGCAGTATGACGCTGGTGACTAAAAGAGTGGCGATGGTCATCCCGGACACCGGGGAGGAGGAACTCCCCACGATTCCAACTATCCTGGCTGCCACCACTACAAAGAAAAAGCCGAAGATCACCACCAGGGCAGCGCCTATAAGATGAAGTTCCGTTCCTGGATAAATCCAGATCAGAAAGATCACCAGAAGCGACCCGATGATCACCGTCTTCATGGGGAGCTCTCTTTCGGTTCTTAGCCGGGACCTGGCAATCTCCGCTGCGGTTCTCTGTCCCAGAATCTGTTTGGCCCCCACAGCGAAAGAGTGGAAAATGACCGGAAGCGATTTGACCAAACTCACAAATCCACCCAGGGCTACGGCGCCAACTCCCAGGTATTTTATGTAGAAGTTACGGATGTCACCCGGGCTCATCTCCGGAATGGGCATGTCGCCCGGAGGAATCAGGGTGTGGGGAATGTAGGTACCGATGTAGGCAATAAGGGGAGCAATCCCCAGATAACCCAACACCGCTCCCCCCAGCATCAGGGCAGATATACGCGGACCGATGATATATCCCACGCCCAAGAGAGCCGGTGTGGCGTCTATCCCGATATTGGCCCCCTTGAAAAACTTAAGGTCGGTGTTGGGTACTTCGGGCCATAACCTGAAGCCGCCCATCAGGATTTTATATAGAGCCGACAATCCCAATCCGGCGAAGACTGTCTTCGCCTTACCCCCACCTTCGTCCCCTGCTTTGATTATCTCGGCGCAGGCGGTTCCCTCAGGAAATCTCAGTTTGCCGTGTTCACGTTGAACCAGATACTTCCTCAGGGGAATCATGAAGAGTATGCCCAAAGCTCCTCCCAGAAGCGAAAGAAAGATGATGTCCGCGTTAGAGATCTCGTGGGAAAAGCCCGGTATGGTCTGGTTCCAGATGAAAAACGCAGGGATGGTGAAGATCACGCCTGCAGCCAGCGATTCCCCTGTCGATCCGAGAGTCTGAACGATGTTGTTCTCCAGTACCGTTCCTCTTTTCATAACTCCACGGAGGATCGCCATGGATATGACCGCAGCAGGAATGGAGGCGGATACGGTCATTCCTACTTTCAAACCTAAATAAGCATTAGCCACCCCAAAGACGACGGAAAGAATCACTCCCAACACCACCGCTTGCAGGGTTACCTCCGCCATGCTCTGGGTCGGCTTTATATAAGGCTGAAATTCATTCTTGGATGGTAAATTGCTGTTTTTTTGATTATCCAACCTTCACCTCCTCAACTTAATGCAGGTTGATCCGTATGGTTGTGGTCAGGAATTTCACAGTGGAACAGACAGTGTAAACAGTGTGATCTCATATCCTAAAAGCAACATTCTTCCTCAGCGCAAACTTTTCGTAAAGCTAACATGTATAAATGGATGTGTCAAGAAAATTCTTGCTTGGCACGTTCAGGTTCTGTGAAGATCCGTATTCTTACAACAGGTCGATAGATTCAGTAAGACCAGGCGTTCCGATATGGAACTCTCTTTATATCGATGATAAAAAGATCTACTCTCAGATTCTGGTTGCTTCTGCTGATCTGCGCGTTGTTGAACTCACCCGACGGTCGATCCGCCGAGGAAGACAAGACGTTCGAAGGACAAATGAGTCCGGAAGCCTTCGAGCATTTTGTCAATGGAGATCTATACGAGCTTTCGGGAGATTTTCGCGCCGCCATCGCTGAATATCAGAAGGCAAAAGCCCTGCAGCCTGAGATTCCAGAAATAGGATATGCACTGGCTCGCGTCCATCTTGCAACCAAAGATATCGAATCAGCCAAAAGGGAGGCTTTGGAAATTGAACCCAAGGATGCCAGAACCTACCACCTGTTGGGAGAATGTTATCGAGCCATAGGAGAGAGAGACAGCGCCATTGAAGCTTACTTCAAGGCGGTAAAATTGGATTCCACACACCTTAACTCCCTGTGGTATCTGGCAGTCCTGTGGCAACAGAAGCAGGACATAGACAAAGCTATCCAATACTGGAGAAAGCTGGGTTCTCTTCAGTCCTTCTCTGGCTCGGTTCACCTGCAGTTAGCCACACTTTTGTCTCAGAAAGGCGAGTATGATGAAGCTATCTCAGAATACAAAAGGGTACTGGATGTTAAGCCGGATAACAGAAAGGCTTTATATGAGTTGGGCAAAAGCTATGAAGCTCAGGAGGATTTAAAGAATGCCATAATGTTTTATAAAAAGCTTTTGGATCTTGAGCCTTCCAATGATCAGCTGAGAAACAGAATAATCGCTCTTTATTACCGAACCGGGCAGATAGAAGAAGCCATAAAAGAGGCAGAAAGTTCCACCTTTTTTTCACCGGATGATCCCGAAGCACAAAAAAGGCTGGGAGTTCTTTTCCTCACCCAGGGAGATTACCACAAAGCAGAAAGCCTTTTCGTATCATATACTCAAGACAGACCTGATGACGCTCAGGTTCATTACTACTTAGGGAGAATTGCCTTTCAGAAAGAAGATTTCGAAAGAGCAAAGACCGAATTCGAAACTGCAGTCTCCATAGAGGATTCTGTGCCCGATGGCTGGGTGAATTTAGCCTGGGTATATCTGAAGCAGGATAGCACAAAGAAAGCTATCCAAGTTTATAAAAAGGCTATTGAGAAGGTCAACGATAAGGTTGGACTTTTATATCTTCTGGGAACCGCCTACGCTGAAGAAAAGCAATATGATTCCGCCATCGTCATCTTAAGAAAAGCTTCCGATCGGAGCCCTCACGACACCCAGATACTATTTGCCCTTGGATCTACTTATGAACAGAGTGGAGATTTCGACCAGGCTGTAGCAACGTTTGAGCGGCTTATCAGAATTGATTCCACGCAAGCCTCTGCTTTAAATTACCTGGGATACATGCTGGCGGATAAGGGCATCCGGCTGGATGAATCTCAGACAATGATAAGGAAAGCTTTAGAATATGAACCGGACAATGGGGCTTATCTGGACAGCTATGGCTGGGTTTTATATAGATTGGGACGAGTGAGGGAGGCAGAGGTTCAGATCAAAAAAGCGCTTGAAATACTGAAGGATGATCCCGTCATCCATGAACATCTTGGGGATATTTATAACGCATTGGGCAAAACTAAAAAGGCAAAAAAAGCGTGGGAACAAGCGATTAATTTAGATCCGGATAACCAGAAGTTAAAAGAAAAGCTGCAAAATATAAAGTGATATAAATGCTTTTGCATAGTAGTTGGGGCAGGGATTGAACCCCTGCCCCAACATGGAGAGATACGACTCCTGTCCGAACTTGTGGAAGTACATAGAAAGCAAATCATAAAGGCTCGTTTGTAACGAATCAATTCTGCCGATGTCGTCTTTTTCTTCTCACCACGCTGAGTTCAATCGTATATAGAGGATAGTTAAATTCAGCCTCTTCCTTGCGAATGGTCAAAAAACCAAAGAAAGAATTGATTTTTGCTCCACTCATTCTTTTAACATTCTTCTTTCAATGTGCCAAGGAGGGCATGCCCCCTGGCGGTCCAGAGGATACCACTCCACCCGTGGTGCTGGCAAAGATAACCGAAGAATCGATATTTATCTCTCCCCTTCCCAAAAAACCCTTTGATTTCAGGTGGAAAGGGGAAAGATTGATCCTTACGCCCCAAGAATCTCTGCAACCTGACAGAACCTATGTGGTTTCCATTGGCACCGATGCCCAGGATCTGAGAAGAAACCGCCTGAGCCAGTCTTATACCTTTGCTTTCTCCACGGGAACCAAACTGGATTATGGCACCATCTCCGGAGAGGTTTGGACAAAACAAAAAATTGGGCTTAAAAAAGAAATAGGGACGAGCATCTGGGCATGCCTTCTTTCCCATGATAAAGCTGAAATCGATCCCCAAAAGGAAACGCCAGACTATGTCACACAAACCGATAATGAAGGAAAATACACTCTGAAAAATTTGAGTTTGGGGAAATATAGACTTTTTGCAGTTCAGGATGTGAACCGGGATTTGATCTGGGATTGGGAAAAGGAGGCTATCGGCATGACCACCGGCGATGTGAAGCTATCTGAGCAAAACATTTCAAAAACACATATGGATTTCATACTGGATAAAAAAGATGAAAATCCGCCAAGTCTGGTTAATTGCTATGCCTTAAATAGAAACTTACTCAAATTGGAGTTTGATGAGGAACTTAAAGATCACTCTGTGTTGGATTCAGCTAATTTTAAAATTATTTCAGTTTTGAATGAAAAAACTTTAAAGGTAATTTCTGTTTTCTTTCAGGACCCGGATACCAGAAGCATTTTTCTTTTGACTGAACGAATGAATCCGGAGGAAAAATATGAACTGAAAGTTTTGGATGCAAAGGATAGAGCTGGAAATTCTCTTAACACCGCTTCAAATACCTGTCTGTTCCAAGGATCGGAAATTCCTGATACGGTAGGTCCAAAGATAGCTCGTGTTTTGCCCCAAGATGGAGAGATCAATGTCCCCTTTGATACGGAAATAAAGTTAGTCTTTGACGAGCCTCCTGAGCAAGGGACGGTGGAAGCTGTTTTTGCTCTGATCGATTCAAACCAGATCAAGATAACGGGAAAAGGTGCCTGGAGGAGTCCAAACATATTTGTCTTTTCTCCCGATTCCCTCACTTTAGGAAAGATGAGATATAAAATCGAGCTTTTGGGCAAACAGATCCGGGATCTGTTAAAAAACACCTCCATGATAGATTCTGTGTTCACCTCCAGCTTTGTTTCTCTTGACCCGGACACTCTTGGTTCAGTTTCAGGTAGCGTGGAGGTTGAACAAAAAATGGAGCCGGCCCCTATGGCTTTGATACTCTGGCAGTTGGAGCAAAATGAATTATCTTATCAACTTATCCTACCTCAACCCGGACCTTTTCTGTTCGAAAGAGTTCTGCCTGGAAAATATTTCATGGGAGGGTTTCTCGACTTTAATGAAGATGAAACTCTTTCCCTGGGTCAGCCTGAACCTTTCTCCCCCTTGGAACCTTTTGTGGTATACCCCGACACTATCTACGTGCGTTCCCGCTGGAGAACTGAAGGTGTTGAATTGAAATTTCACAGGAATTCCAATTATTAAAAAAGCTCGCTTTTTTTAGGATCAAACAGGACAAATAGAATTCCAGGAAAAAAAGAGGTGTGAGGATCATAAAAAAGCTCAATAATCGTATTTGATCCCCATCTAAGTGCCTGTTTTTGCTTGACAAAATGGACATTTGTGTTACCTTTAGAATGGTTTGAAAGATGTGAAAATCAAAGCTTTTCCGCACTTGAGCGAACTGAGCAATTTTTTGCAAATATTTGCAAAACTCAATGCACAGTGGGTAGATAGTAGCTGTTAAAAAAAATTAAGCCACCTTGAGAAGAGTTGATCTATTCTCCACGGAAAAGCGGTGATCTTCAGAATTTTCATAGGCTTAGATTGATATTGCGCTTGCGTGGCAAAATTATTTATAAGTTATATGTAGTGGCATATTTTTTGCATTTCATCTGAATCGAAATATAACGTCAATTGGGTGCGAATAAATCAATTCGTCACCTAGTTCCTGATTAGTCATGACAATTCAAAAACCAACCATTGAAGTATAATAAACAACCTTTTCAAAGGAGCTGAAATGAAAAGGAGTTTTTTAACCCCAATTATTTTTGTATTTTCAATCTTAATCCTCAGCACTCTATCCTGGGGTCAATGCCCGGAAGATCCCAATGATAGTGGAGAGTGCGACACCCTTAACATAATCTGTTTAGACTGCGAGCAGAGCCCCGGTTCTGGACCATACTTTGTCCGCTTCCTCCTTTTGGTCACACATGATCAGATAGATTATAATGATTCTATCGGTGGCTTTGTCGTTCCACTCGCCTGGACTCACACCAATCCTTCTGCTTACTGCAGTCTGGGGAGCTGGTGGAATACCACCTCCACCTTATCGGTTTACCCTGATTTCAGCACCAGAAGCATCTTTCGCCACACAGTGGAGGGGACAGATACTCTTTATCACAATCGCATGGCAGACTTGGCGGCTGACTTTATGGGAAGGGACTGGAATACTAAAATCCTAATATTGGAGAGTGATAGCTCTTGGGTCTATTGGAGCGGGGGAAACGATTCTGCCTTTGTGCCCCCGCATTCATGGATGAGCCTTGCTGCCAGTGGCTCAGAGGATCAGTGGTGGTGGGAAGGCGATAGGGTTTTGCTCGCCACCTTGACCTTCCTGGTTGAGGATACCATGCACGTTTACTTGGATACTACTTTCTGGCCCCCTAGCGGACGTTTAAAGTTTGGCCGGTATGACACTGAAACCTATGTGCCCAGAGACAACCTGCCTAACTGTTTCTGGATTGGTCCCTCCCAGATTCGGATCACATCTCCCAATGGAGGAGAAAGTTGGGCCGTGGGAACTGCCCAACAGATCAACTGGCTTTCTGAGAATTTCGATGGACCCGATGTGAAAATTGAGTACTCCACCAACTCGGGAACCGATTGGAGTACCGTTGAGATCAATGCTCCCAATACTGGCTCTTACTCCTGGTCCGTTCCAGCCACTCCGTCTGAGTATTGCCGGGTCAGGGTGTCCGATGCTGAAGATGAGGATCCTTATGATATCAGCGATGCCGATTTCTCCATTATTCAGTCCGATTTCACCATTGCGGTTGACCCAGACACTCAAGAAGTCCAGGCAGGAAGCTCTGTCAATGTGGATGTGATTCTGACATCCCTTTATGGTTTTGCCTCTCCATGCACTTTAACTGTAAGTGGTCTTCCGCCTGATGCTTCTGAGAGCTTCGATCCTAATCCAATCACTCCAACCGACACTTCCATTCTTCAAATAAATACGGCTGAGACCACGCCAGCAGATACTTACACCGTGACCGTGACCGCTTCTGAAATCGATAAGGGAATAGTTCACACAGATGAACTGGTCTTGATCGTCACCTCGCCTCCTGACTTCACCATAGAGGCTGATCCAGATACCCAGCAAGTTCAAGCAGGCAACTCTGTGAATTATGATGTGATTCTGACGTCCCTTTACGGTTTTGCCTCACCATGTACTTTAACTGTAAGTGGTCTTCCGCCTGATGCTTCTGAGAGCTTTGATCCCAACCCGGCAACTCCTACCGACACATCCGTCATGACCATCAGCACGGCAGTAACGACTCCACCGGGGTCCTATAACATAACTGTGACCGCGACGGAGATTGATAATGGCAAAATTGAACACAGCACCCAGGTGGTATTGATAGTACCGGAACCAGATTTCACCATAGAGGCTTCTCCAGAAACCTTGGAGGTTACTCAGGGAGACCAGGGAGCTTATGAGGTGATCTTGACCTCAGTTTATGGATTCAATGCAACCTGTTCACTGAGCGTGTCAGGCCTTCCTCAAAACGCTTCGGGTCAATTCGAACCGAACACGCTCATACCAACCGACACCTCTGCATTAACCATCACGGTGGCCGAGACGACGCCTATCGACACCTATAACCTTACCATTACCGGAACTGAGCTGATACCGCCTAAAGGTGAGGTGGAGCACAGTGTGGACGTGGTTCTGGTGATTCTTTCTCCCCAGGATTTTGCCATCGGTGTGTTCCCGGATAGCCTGCGTCTTTCTCGTGACCGCGATAGCAGTTATACCGTAACCCTCACCGCCATCAGTGGATTTAACTCACCCTGCACTCTGACGGTTACTGGTCTGCCTGAAGGAGCTGAGGGAACCTTTGAATCACCTGTTTTGGTACCTACCGATAGCACGGCGTTAAACATACATTTGTCGGATACAACCCCACCAAGCATGGATACGGGATCCTACACCCTCACCGTCACTGCCACCGAGATGGTTGGTGGGAAAGCGCTCCAGCGCAGCGAAGATGTTACGCTAATTGTCACACTTCCCACCTGGGCATTCTACATTGAGGCTTATCCTGATACTCAAAGGGTGGAGGCCGGAAATGATACCACCTTCGGGGTGATCATGGTCCCCAATACAGGATTTGCTGCACCTTGCACCTTGTCCATCGAGAGTGGTCTGCCACCAGACGCCTCCTTCAGCTTCGATCCCGAAATGATTTTCCCCAATGATACCTCTATTTTAACCATATTCACTGCCGTAACAACTCCAGCCGAGATTTATCAGCTTACTATAAAGGGAACTGCGAATCCCAAACAGGAGAGCACCACCAGCGTGTTCCTGAGGGTGGATGAGCAAAGCTATGTCGAGGACTGGACTGATAATCCTAATGCTCCTAAAAGCTTTGCCCTGTTCCAGAATCAGCCCAACCCGTTCAACCCAGAAACTAAAATCAGCTACTATCTCCCCACAGCTTGCCAGGTCAAGTTGATCATTTACAACGTGCTGGGGCAAAGAGTAAAGACCGTGTTCGATGGTCATCAGGATGCCGGGATGAAGACTCTGATCTGGGATGGCAGAGACGACTATGACGATCAGTTGGGCAGTGGAATTTACTTCTATCGATTACAGGCGGATAATTTCCATCAAACTAAGAAAATGATATTGATGAAGTAACACCCCGGTTCAATCAGAGTTTGAAAAACAAAAGCCCTCTGGTTAATTCAGACCAGAGGGCTTTTTTATTTTGATAAAGACTCTACCGAGAACCGAGTTGGTCAACAGAGAAGCTTTTAGCATTATGTTTGACTTAAAGTGATTTGTCAAGTAACGCTTGTAATTCTATGAATCATCTTAAGAACCATCAATTTTTTTGTTATGCCAACTCCTTGATATGTTCATCGAAAGTGGAGAAAATTCATAAAAAAAGTCACTCAAGTTCTCCATCTTCCAGATAGTAGCCAGAGTCGGGATCAAAGCTGACCAGTTTTCCTGAATAACTCACAGCCTCTCCTCTGTTCAATCTCTTTAGTTTTTCTGCTTTCGAATCATCAAAGCGAATGGTTACATCGAAATTCCTTATACCTGCTGTATGTTGCACTTTGAGAATAAAATCACCTGAGATCTTTTTTGTGATCCCATACACCTCCCCTGACCATCTCACGTATCTCCCCCGGTATTGGTTAAACATCGCCTTCTTGTGATCTGTGAGCAGACGATCCCTGCCCCCTATCAGATTATCGAAATCATCAAAGGAAAGTAGGATAAGCTTTTTATCCGGGGGGAAAGAACGTTTTTGATCTGATAAACCGGATAAAATAAAGTATCCTAAAACAAACAGTCCTATAAATAAAAATATGGTCTTTCCTATGGGTATATTCTTTTGCACTTGCCTTTAGAGAATTAAAAAATGGTTACAGAATGACAAATTCTTGGTGCTTTGGGAATAGTCTGAAAATCACGCCAGAGGAATGAACCGTACGGGCATGTTGAAAAAGTGGTTTTGGAGTGTAAAAGCTTGCTTTCGCGTTTTATGAAATTCAGAACTTATTGTGCTGCCAACACTTAGATTTATAGTAAAACCGCACCAGCAAGCTGGTGCACTCCGGTCTGGAGCTTTTCAACAGTGCCTTAAACCCCTGCCTCAACACAGTAACATGGCTTGCCAAGCCAGATTTAACAACCAGGCGCTGGTCCTCCCTTATACAGATAGCTGACCAGATAGAGCAGATCGCCAAGGTCAATGTCCCCATCACAATCAGCATCTCCTGCCTCAAAAGGATCAGAGGCTGGGCCGCTTTTGTATAAGTAGCTGACCAGATATAGTATGTCCCCAAGATCTATGATTCCATCTCCATTAGCATCGCCGCGGATATATGATGGTTTCTCCAGTCCAAACCAACCCATGATCCGTCGCATAAGGGTATGGGAATTATTTGGATATACTCCTGCTGGAGGAACTGCCTCAAAGGGGAATGCAAAGAAGACCACCTTGTAGGTTGATTGCCCTGAGGCAGGATAGCGCAATGCACAAGAATCAAGCAAATCAGAAGTGCCAGCACTGGAAAGACGATCGTGTGGCACTCTTTCTTCGAAGGCTGAAGAAGCCTTTCCTGTTTGATAGAAGATTCCCGTCGCACCTGATCCAGGAACTATACAATCTGAAAAATTATAAAATGGATAATTTAAGGTAAAAGCCATTCCGTCAGAGATAGTATCACTAACAAGCCCAGCTGCTGAATTGATGTTCTTATCCTCAGCATAATCTACCACGTGTAGATAATCGGTGACAAAGGTATTGAGACCGTTATCATGCAAAAGATCCTGACTGGAGAGAAACAGGTTCCCTCCATTGTCCAGATAAGTCATAAGCCGCGTCCGATCAGTAGCAGTCAGGGTCTGGGGAGTTGCCATGCTTCCATAATCTGGACCTGTAGTCCATACTACTGTCTGATACAATTCCAGAACAGAATCCGCCGGGGCATCGAGGGTTTCATAGGTCCATACGTCGTATGTTATTCCAAGCGAATCCAGAGCGGTAAGGAAGTAATATTCGTATGCTTCTCCCCCATCATCATCCACAAACAAAATCGGCTTCTGTCCGATAATAAGTGCAAAGGTATCAACTGAAGAGTATGGACCAAAGGCGTCGATCTCCAGTATTAAGGAAGCGGAATGACCCTCCGGACACTCTTCACTTATGGTAACCTGGTAAGGGGTCAAGGAAACACCAGTACTTTCAGGAAGCATGTCCGGGTAGGAAGATGTTCCGGAGATAACGTTTACGTAAAAATCATTTGAGACTAAAATAGCCTCCACCTGTTTGCCCTCATAACCACCTTCGTTTTCCAAAGTAACTGTTAGATAACAGGTTTCACCAGGATCAGCTTTTCCATCTCCATTGCCCACAATGTCGTCCACATCGAGTGCATGATAAACCAAAAGAGGAGCATTAACCAAAATGTTGGGTCCCTCATAACCCCAGCTACCATTGGTGGCATTTATGTCCAGATGAAAAGGTATGATCTCTCCGTCAACTATCTCCGTGGAAACTGAAAAAACGAACTCGGCTGAACTTGCCATGGTGTCACCGGCTGGTATGTCGCCGAAAATCTGCTGACTGTCGATCACGCTTACCAGCGGATGAGTCGTCCTCAAGATGGCTTCTACGTCATAAGCAATGGAGTCTCCGATATTTTCCAGCACCATGGTAAGCTCTATGGTCTCCCCGAAATCGACGTTCCCATCGTTATTACCCAAGCTCAGATCCAGGCTATCGTCATCCACATAATAAGTATAAAGGGTCACATAAGGACCGGTGACCTGCCGGGCATGAGTGATCGCATCGATATCGCATCCCGGATACCATTCGGTGGCGCTTCCGTCATTATCATCCACGATCATGAGATATCTGATGGTATCTGTGGAAAGGGAGGAAATGTCGAATGAGGTGGTGCCATATCCGTTCCCTATATAATTCCAGCTTCCACCATAGGGAAGACTGCTCCAGTACACGTGGTATCCGTCAGAGGTGCCGACCTCGTGGATCGTAAAATCGTCTCCCTCAACATCCACTATAGGAGTGACCTCGCCCATGTCTAACTCAACATGACCACCTCTTCCTAAAGAGGCAAAGATTCCATCCGGAAGCCCTAAAGCGGCGGAGGCATTGGTGGGGTTGTTTGGATATTGATTGGGCCAAGAGTAGGGATCATAAAAGTAACATGAGATCACGTGCACAGCAAAAAGATCTAATGCGGGTCTTAAAGCCACGTTCAAGGTGGTGGGCGAGCCCCCACTCACCACCACCCCGGGGATGGTGGTATCCCGATATCCGTTGGCAGAGAATTTTAAGGTGTAGGTGCCGGGCAGGAAGTTCTTCTGATAATCGCCAACCACGGGATCAGTAAAGACCAGTAACCCCAATTCCATACAAGTAACCATTGCCTCCAGGGGTTCTCCAGTGCTGGCATCGGTCACTATGCCCCTCACTCCGTCATCTGCCCTCTCCATCATCGCCAGTATGGCGTTTCTGTTCTGGTTCCAGACGTTGGGAATATTGTAATTGTCCGTTTCAATGGTAGCATCTATGCTGCTCCTGGAACCATAGCTCCAATCATTACAATCTCCATAAACCTGATACCACTGATATCCTTCCACTACCCAATAGCCATTATAAGACCCGTATTCGGTAGAGATGTCCACAATAAAGGCACTATCCGCTACTGGGAAATCTTTGTAATTCCATACATGGTTTACTATGTCACCGGAGGTATGAAAAGAAAGAGAAATGGAAAAGTTGTTTTTCATCCCGTGTTCTCTTATGACTCTGGTCTCTACCTGAGAGAAAATTCCAGGAGAATAATGGTTCCAAAGGTAACCATAATCTCTGTTAAGGTCCACCCCGTTGGCGTTACCCCTTGTGCCGGCAGTCCGTCCGTCTGGATTCATCATGGGGATGATCCAGGTCTCCAGATCATTTACCAGATGCGTCACCTGAGGCACTGATCCATAATTATCGGTGAGATACTCCAGCATCAAAAGTGGCATCTCCACCGACATGTATTCATTTCCATGGTGGCATCCGATTATCCGAAATTCCGGCTCATCCTCCTCCAGAGTTGGATTATCGCTGATCTTTGCCCCCAGAATCATCCTCCCTTCAACCGAATAACCCAGAGTGTCCAGAATGATTATGTCCGAGTGATCCGAAGCGGCCTGTTGCATCTCCGCCACCATGTCGCTGTAGGAGTGAAACTGTCTGTCCCAATCCTTCCCGAAGAGTTTCGTATTTCTTTCCTCCGGGGTCCAGAATACAACCTCCACATTGTATCCCTTTGCCAGCAGATCATCCAAGCGTTCTGAATTGATGACCACATCCACCCAGTTTGGTCCGGCCGCATCCACAATCAACCCCTTTTCTCCCAAAAGCATTCCCTTCTCCTCCGTAGAGGTTACCCATATCCGGGCATAGATTTCCTCAAAAGCCACTGACTCAGAACTCTGCCACAAGAGAACGGAAATCAGCACTATAGTAAAGATCAAAGTCCACGTCAGTCTCATTCAGATTCTCCTTTCAAGCGCGAAGAGTAATTAAACCGACCACATCAAAAGTTATCGTCAAGTTTGACTCAAGACTTGCTCTAACAGCCCTATAATTCTTTGTCTACTTTTAAAATACTCAAAATGAAGTTTTTGTCAACTGCTTTTCTTATGTTTGCGCCTCCGATTTTTTGGATTCCTGAAGGTAAGCTGTTTCAAAGTATTTACTGACCCCAAAGATAGAACGCCCTGAAGAGTGCCCAATGTGTATCTGTCCGTCACGAAGGTAAAATTTTATGTTGACATGTTAGATGATTCTCTTAAATTAGCGCAATGTTCTGTTCTTAATTGTATGGATAAAGTCTTCGAACATAAAGGAGTGCCTATCATGTCTGGAATGATCTTGATCTTTTCTGCCATAATCTTAAATGTCTGCGGTCACCTATTTTTGAAAGCGGGGATGAACAAAATAGGTGCTATCTCGGTTGATCAGCTTCTGGTGAGTTTTTCCAAAATCTTCACCACCCCTTTTGTTATTCTGGGGCTTATATCATATGTCTCCAGCGTTGCTATGTACATGGTGGTTCTATCTAAGGTGGACATATCATACGCTTATCCCTTGATGATGGGATTGGGTTATGTTCTGATAGTTTTGTTTTCGTGGCAGATCTTTGCAGAACCTTTCTCAACCTTTAAGTGGATAGGAATTGTCTTAATACTGTTTGGGGTATCCTTATTAGGAAAATGAGGATTCCCTTGTCAACGCTCAGTTGTGAAGGATTTCGAAGCTCTCTTGTTTTGTTCAAAAAAACTCTTGCCAAGATGCGTTTTTATATTAAATTCAAATTGATTTGAAAGGTAAAATCACCCACCTGTAATTATGAGAAAACGGAGGGTGGTTTCTAATGGAAAGGAGAATAATTTATGCCTCGAAAGCTTACCACGTTTGCAGATAAGGTCAAAAAGGAAAAACAGGTGGTGTATTGCCCCAAGTGTGGAGGAGCCATTGAACAAATACTTTACGTTACTTCCGTTAGATCAAGCTCAGGGACATGGAAATTCAAACAGAAACATGTGGGAGTATGTAAGTGTAATCATGACGAAATCTATAAGTAGGGCAGTTCTCGCAAAAAGGTATCTCTTTAGAGAGGAATTGAAAAAAACCGTCGGAAGTGGCGGTTTTTTTGCAGTTTCATAGATCTTCTTCTACCACATCCAATCCCTTCTATCTGATCAGAAGACTTGTGTGTGGTCCTATCCCCTCACAAAAAAGACCCCTTTTTTCTTATTTTAAAGCAACAATTCTAATCGTTAATCCATCTTTCCACTTTGGAGGCTAAGATAACAAAAGAAACTTACCGGCCACTTTCGACGCAACAACTTTGTTTTGTTCCATCGGGGTTTTGTGGTCCCGATGCTTTCGCATCAGGATAACAATATCCTGATGCAACACATAAAGTAAACACAGCCTCTTCCAATAGCATAGCTTATATACTATAAAATTCTGCTCACAATTACAATATCAAACGTAAAATTACCATGTTTTTCTTTTCGTCAAACCTGAATTGAGATTTTTGAAAAAATTTTTGGGTCTTTTCCCAAAATGGTTACACCCAAAAAACCCGCAAGGCGCGAGGCAACCATTTTCTATCTCACCCTCTCCATGAAATGGAGAGGGGTTCACCCTGAAGGGATTCACCCTGAAGGGGAGATAGGGGGAGAGGTATGAACTTTGTGAAAAAAGTTACAAATTTTCTTGCTTTTAAAAAACGAATTGCGTAGATTGATAAGAAATTGTTCATCATGGTGCTTTAGAATTTGAACCTGTCTCTATTTTCGAACCATCCTGGAGAGGATCTTATGCCAAGAATTGAGGTTGATGAAAAAAGGTGTAAGGCTTGTGAACTGTGTATTGTGGCATGTCCCTATGAGGTAATCGAACTGGCAAATCATTTTAGCCCACTGGGCTTCCATCCTGCCTGTATGGTCAAACCAGAGGCTTGCACTGGTTGTATGCTCTGTGCTTTTGTATGTCCGGATGTGGCTATTGAAGTATATAAATAGATTTGAGTCTTGAGTTTGGAGTTATGAGTTTTGAGAAAAACTAAATTCTCTGGTCTCAAGACTCCAGACTGATTTCAAGGAGTTAATTCATGGCTGAAAAAACCTTAATGAAGGGAAATGAGGCTTTAGCCGAAGGAGCTGTTCGGGCTGGATGTCGCTTCTTTGCTGGCTATCCCATTACCCCTCAAAATGAAGTTCCTGAATATTTATCCTGGAGATTACCAGAGGTGGGGGGAACATTCATCCAGGCTGAAAGCGAGGTGGCGGCTATAAACATGCTATTTGGCGCCTCCGCCTGCGGAGCCAGGGTGATGA
>LJUX01000081.1 GCA_001304155.1 candidate division Zixibacteria bacterium SM23_73_3 | reverse complement strand
AAATAGGGAAGCCATACACTTGAGCCCATGATATTGCCCAGATACCACTTAAACTGAGAAGCTATCATGTATTCCGCCCTCTCCATTATCTGATATGCCACCTCGGCTGTAGCCATGGAAGGGGTGTAAAACCAGATTATGTCGAACTCAAATCCGGAAAGAGCATAGGAGAGATCCGATAGATCCATCCAGTTGCCCGCACCATTTATGGCATCATAACAAACCCCTTTCCAACCCCTGCCATGATCATTGATGATCAGCATATAGTGCTCGGCTGGATAGTTTTCTATCCCGTAGCCAATGAAATCTCTCAAGCTGGTGGGATCAGACATGTCCTTCTTGCCCAGATGGAGCACCACTTCCGAACTGTCTGTCTTAACATGATAGTATTTGCAATCTCCATCGGTTTTAAAGGAGCCCAGCATCACCAGAATCTGCACCTCTTCGGTGGAATCGATTTGCTCCAGCTCCTTCAGGTCCTCTATCACATAGGAGTGCCCATCAGGCGTTTGGTCTGCAGAATTGTTTCCATCAAAATAGCCCAAGATGGTCCATTTATATTTAGGAAGCTCGGGTTCCGGGGGCTTTTTCTTACTGCATGCGAAAAGAAAAAGTACGATGGCGGCAGAAAGAATGCAGGCGATTTTTAAAGCCTTCATGATCTGTTCACTCCCCATTAAAATTATAGCTTTCTGACCCTAAGAAGATATCGTCAGATATTCTTTGAAATACACTTTTACTTCACGGCCAATTATCACAGAAATCCCCCCACATCCCCGTACTGGTAAATCTATCCGGAGATCTGCAAAGTTAGTTAGAACCAGCCAGCTTTTCTACTATCTGGTCGGTCTTGGTCTTGTGTAGATGAAGCCCCACCTCCTGAGGTGAAAGACCCTGGGCTAAACCTAACAATTGGAAATAATACAAGATGGGAATGGTCAAATCCTGGTTATACTTTCTGGAAAGTTTTATCTGCCCCAGATCGAATTCGTCAAAACAGGTGGGACAGATTAAGCCCATCAAGTTGGCGCCGGATTTCTTGAGAGAGGTCAAGACGTCATAAGTCATTTTTTCAGGTATGTTCTCACTCATGCAGGCTTTTCCACAGCAGAGGGCTTGCTTTTCGTGGTGAACTATCTCTGCCCCGATGGCGGAAAAAAGTTTTTCCAGTATGGTGGGATAGTCCGGGTCGTCCACCCGCATTATCTCTGAAGGTTTGAGCAGATGACAGCCATAGTGAATTCCCACCTTGATGCCCCCGAGAGGTCTTTTGACCGACTCCCGTACTCTATCGATTCCCAGATCGTCACGCAGAACGGTCACGATGTGGCGGACGGAGATGGTCCCCTTATACTCCCTCCCGATTCTTTTCAGACGTTGGTTTACCTTTTCCTTCAGCTCCGGCTCAGTGGAGAGGTGAAAATTAGCTTCAGAGAGTGTGGCGGTACAGCCAGAGCACATGGTCACCATATCCAGTCCTGCCTCCTCGGCGATACAGATGTTTCTTGCGGCAATGGTGAGCCAGGTGAGCTTATCGGTGGCTTTAAAAAAGATGGGATCAGGACAGCAGGAGAATCCTTCCAGATCCACCAATTCCATCCCCAGATTCCTGGCGGTCTTTCGCACCGCCGCCTCCATCTGAGGATATTTCACCGTGATCATGCATCCGAAAAAGGGAGCGTATTTCATTTTACAGTCCGAAAACAGGTTTTCTGCTCGTCGAGGATGTTTTCCATACGGGTCTTCGTCATCCTCGATAATCTTATTTCTTGTGGATGCTTGCCAGCCATGGATAACATCCACAGGGAGCGAGATATGATTTCTCCACCTTAAGGTTCGAAAAGCTCTTTTAACTCATCTGTGGGGACAGATTTTATCTCGCCTAAGCCCAGTTCTTTTCTCCTTCTGTCAGATAAGGAGGTGATCCGCACTGTTCTACCGGAGGCCTTAACGCTTTCCACGATTTGATTGACCTCAGGTGAGGCGGTCATCTTCTGGTAGCAGATGTTTTTCAAGGCGATGATCACCTCTACCGGTCTCACCGCCTGGGGACATCTCTCATAGCAGGTATAACAATTGGTGCAATTCCAGATCGGGGAATCCTTTTTTGTCAGAGCCTCCTCATCCCCTAAAAGCGCCTGCAGGAGTATCTCTCGGGGGTTGAAATCGACAGAATACATGGCGGCCGGGCAATCTCCCACGCAGGCGCCGCACTGGTAGCAGTAGCTATGCGCTTCCCCGCCTAAAGTGGAGTTAAGCTTTTTCTTGAACTGGTAATTTATGGATTTTGACGACATCAGTTGATAGTGAAAAAAATCACAAAGCTTTCCCAAAAAACTTGACTTTCCTCGTATTTAACTTATTATATATACTCATAAAGTCAAGCTCTAATTTGATGAGGTAAAAGGAATAAATTGGCAGATCAGACGGCTAAAACTCAAGTGAGCACCAAGCAGAAAGCAGAAGAGGAGAAAGTCCACGTATTCGAAGCCTGGTGTAAGAGATGCGAAATCTGCGTGGCTTTCTGTCCCACTGGAGCTTTAACTTCGGACAAGGATGGCTTTCCCGTGTTAACCTATCCGGAAAAATGCACCCAGTGCGGCATGTGTGAACTCAGGTGCCCGGATTTTGCCATAGCGGTGAGACCCCGGGAGAAAAAGGAGTCAAAGAAAGGTTCATCTTAAGGAGCCGGAATGGTAAAGACTACCATCCAAAAGAGAGAGAGATTAATTCTGGGCAACCGGGCTTGTGCCGAAGGCGCCATTGCAGCTGGTTGTCGTTTCTTTGCTGGTTATCCCATCACTCCCTCCACGGAAATCGCCGAGGTCTTAGCTTGGGAGTTGCCCAAGGTGGGGGGAAAATTCATTCAGATGGAAGATGAAATCGCCAGCTTGGCGGCGGTGATTGGAGCATCCGTTGCCGGGGTAAAATCCATGACTGCCACCAGCGGACCCGGGTTTTCCCTGATGCAGGAGCATATAGGTTACGCCTTCATGGCCGAGGTTCCCTGTGTGATCGTGAACGTGCAGAGAGGAGGACCTTCCACCGGTCTGCCCACCAAGATCGCGCAGGCCGATACCATGCAGGCTCGCTGGGGAACCCACGGAGATTATCATGCCATAGCCTTAGCTCCTTCCTCCGTAGCAGAATGCTTCCATTTTACCATTCGGGCCTTCAATCTCTCAGAAAAATATCGCACCCCGGTGATAGTGCTGACCGACGAGGTGGTGGGACATATGCGGGAAAAGGTCACCTTCCCTGAATCGAGTGAGATAAAGATAATAAACCGAATGAAGCCCACGGTTCATCCCGGATGGTATCAACATTTTGAGGTGAATCCTCATTTTGTATCCCCCATGGCCAGTTTTGGAGAGGGATATAGATACAACATCACCGGCTTGACTCACAATCCGGACGGGTTTCCTACTGCCAGACCAGTAGCTATAAAAGAAAAGTTGGACAAATTAAAAAACAAGATCACCCATAACGTGAATGATATCGTTGAGATAAGAGAGGAATTCATGGAGGATGCCCACATAGCGGTCTTCGCCTATGGGATTGTGGCGCGTGCCGCCAGACAGGCGGTCCACATGGCTCGAGAGAAAAGAATCAAGGCCGGATTGATACAGCCTTTAACCGTGTGGCCCTTCCCGGACGTTTATATGGAGCACATGCTGGAGCAATTGGATTTAGTTATCGTAGCCGAGCTCAACCAGGGCCAGTTGATCAGAGAGGTAATGAGAGTTAACACGGGTAAAACCCGGGTGCGCGGTCTGAATCGCTACGACTCGGAATTGATCACCCCGGATCAGATCTTTCAAAAGATAAGGGAGGAAAAATAAGGTGGCTTTGCTATCCAAGGTAACTCATCAATATCTGAGGACCAAAAAACAGTTTCCCAACGTGTGGTGTGCCGGATGTGGAATCGGCACCATCATGGGTGCCATCATCCGGGCAATAGATGGTTTGAAGCTTCCCCAGGATGACGTGGTGATGGTCTCGGGCATCGGCTGTTCCAGCCGAATGCCGGTATATGTGGACTTCAACACCCTTCATGCCACTCATGGACGACCACTGGCTTTTGCCACCGGGGTGAAATTAGCCCAGCCCAACCTGAAGGTGATCATAATCACCGGGGATGGAGATGCTTTAGCCATCGGAGGAAATCATTTCATCCATGCCTGCCGTCGTAACATCGACCTGACCACAATTCTGATCAACAACTCCACCTACGGAATGACCGGAGGTCAGGTGGCTCCCACCACTCCTTTCATGAAGATAGGCACCACCGCTCCTTATGGAAATCGAGAGAGGAGCTTTGATATAGCTAAGCTGGCTATTGCCGCAGGTGCTCCTTTCGTGGCACGGGGAACTGTGTATCACATGGTACAACTGCGGAAGCTGGTCGAAGAAGCCATCCAGAAGAAAGGATTCTCCTTGGTGGAGGTGATCAGCCACTGTCACACGCTATATGGAAGGTTGAACAAGGAGGGGGGAGCCATAGAGATGTTGAAATGGCAGAAGGAACATGCCATCCCCATCAGCGCCGCCGGAAAGGTTCCTCCAGAGAAATTGAGAGGTAAGTTCCTCACCGGGGTTTTGTGGGACATAGATTTTCCCGAATACTGCGAGGAATACGATAAGGTAATGGCTGAGGCTCAAGGTAAGATGTAGATGGTAGAGGACTCTGCCAAGACTAACCAGTCATAAAAAGATGCACAGAACAAAAAAAATCTCCAAAGAAGATGAAGATAGATGTGAGATCAGGCTCTCCGGGTCTGGAGGGCAGGGGATGGTCTTCGCCGGAACCGTCTTGGCTGAAGCTATTGGGGTGGAGGATGGCAAAAACGTATGCCAGACCCAGAGTTATGGCCCGGAGGCACGGGGTGGTGCCAGCAGGTCCGATCTGGTGGTCTCCTCCGGTGAAATCTATTATCCCAAGCCGCTCAAACTGGATCTGCTCTTAGCCTTAACCCAGGAAGCATGTGACACCTATTTCCCGGCGTTAAAGGAGGACGGGGTCTTAATCGTCGATTCCGGATTGGTGGACCAGCTTCCGGATCATAAGGTTCATGGTTTTCCCTTTACCCAGATTGCCCGTGATCAAATTGGCACCTCCATGGTAGCTAACATAATCGCCTTAGGAGCCATCGCCGCCTTGACCAAGATAGTCTCCAGAAAAGGATTGTTGGAGGCGATTAAAAAAAGAGCACCCAAAGGAACCGAGGAGAGAAACTTGAAGGCAGCACAGCTCGGGTTTGAACTGACCCAAAGAAAAAAGCGTGCACGGAAAAAAAGATAAAGCTCTCCTCAGCTTTTGGAGGTGAGCTGGATTTTTTATTTAAAACAAGGCAGAGTTTTTCTGCCCTCTTTAGCTGGAGGCCCGAACTAAGAATTGGAAAAGACTTTCTTGATGATCAAGCCGGATGCGATGAGAAAAAACCTAATAGGGGAGATCTTGAAGAGGGCAGAGGATGCCGGATTCAAGATAGTGGATCTGAAAGTAGGCAAGTTCTCACTCACTCAAGCCAGAAAGTTCTATCAGGTCCATCAGGAGAAATCGTTTTTTGAAAAATTGGTAAAGTTCGTCTCCTCCGGTAAAGTCGTCGGAGTTTTGCTAACCAGAAGAAATGCGGTGAAGAAACTCAGGAAACTTGTAGGAGCCACCGACCCGAAAGAGGCAAAGAGAGGAACCATCCGACGCGATTTTGCCACTAACGTGACCAAAAATGCGGTACATGCTTCGGATTCTGCCCAAAGCTTCAGATATGAATCGAAATTCTTTTTTTGAGCCATAACTTGTGAAATAATTCACATTAATAAAACAGGAGGAATGATATGCCGCTAAAAGAAAAACTGGCACAAAAGATTCCAGAGCTAAGGGATGAAATCAAGTCTCTGGTGAAAGAACACGGAGACAAGGTCATCTCTGAGTCAACTGTCCGACAGGCTTACGGCGGGATGAGGGGCATAAAATGCATGGTCTGGGAGACCTCGCTTTTGGATCCCTTGGAAGGAATAAGGTTCCGTGGATATACTATCCCGGAGCTTCAAAAGAAACTCCCCAAGGTACGTGGCGGAGAGGAACCTTTGCCTGAAGGAATCTTCTGGTTGCTTTTAACCGGCGAACTTCCTACCAAGAAAGATGTCAAGGAGATCACCAAAGAGTGGCAGAGCCGGGGAGAGATACCTCAAAACACCTGGAAAACTTTGAAGGCTCTCCCCACCGATATGCATCCCATGACTCAATTCGCCATCGGGATTCTCTCGCTTCAGCCCACCTCTGAATATGTGAAGAAGTACAACCAGGGCATTCCCAAGACCGAATACTGGGATCCCATGTATGAAGATGTGATGAACCTTCTGGCAAAGCTTCCGGCAATTGCCGCATACATTTATCGCCGGACCTATAAAGACGGCAAAAGGATTCGGCCCATTAAGAGATTGGACTGGGGCGCCAATTTCGCCCACATGAT
>LJUX01000030.1 GCA_001304155.1 candidate division Zixibacteria bacterium SM23_73_3 | reverse complement strand
TGCCCAAATTCGTCCTTCCTTCCAATCGGGTTATGAAAATGATTCCTGATTTCTTGCTCAAAGTGATCACTCCATTTGTCTGGGTGAGACCGAACATCTTAGATGGCAACTGTACCAATTGCAATATATGCGTGGAGAATTGCCCTACCAAAAGCATCCACGAAGGCGAGAAGAGACCAAATTTTGATTATACCAACTGTATCAACTGCATGTGCTGTCATGAACTCTGCCCCCACAAGGCAGTGTATTTAGAGAAAAGCCGGCTAGCTAAAAGAATCGGCTGAGGTGTTCTAATGTAGCGTCGCAACTCCATATGCGACGCTTTTTCTTTAAAACAAAATGTAGCGGAAACCTTTCTTTATCCTGAGCTTGTCGAAGGAAGGTTTCCATGATTGAAGGCTTAAGCCTTCCGCTACATCATTCAGTTCCATCCGTTTAATCCGTTGACCCATTTGTTGACCTCTTTTGTTCTAAACTCTTCGATTTCCTCTTGACAAAAACGATAGATTCGCTTTATTTGTATTTAGGCTATAAATAGTTTAAAATCTAAACTGATTGAGGCTATTATGTTCAAGAAAACAAGCTTGTTCTTGGGCATCTTGGTGTTTTTGTCCCTGGCGTCTACGCCCTTGTGTTTTTCTCAATCCGACTCAGTCATCGCCACCATCTCGGTTGGAACTTATCCTAGGGATTTAGTCTACAATCCAAACAACAATAAGATCTACTGTGCTAATGAAATAAGTGGGAACGTCACTATCATTGATGGAACAGGCGATTCAGTTATAACCACAGTCGAGGTGGGTAATTATCCTTACGTTTTAGTCCACAATCCGATCGACGACAGAATCTTCTGCGCTAACTTTAGAAGTCACAGTGTATCCATCATTGATGGAACAGGCGATTCAGTTATAACCACAGTCGAGGTGGGTAATTATCCTTCTGCTTTAGTCCACAATTCGGCCAACAATAAAGTCTACTGCGCTAATCAGGGAAGTGACAATGTCACTATCATTGATGGGGCAGGGGATTCAGTTATAACAACGGTAGGGGTGGGAGACAGACCTTGTGCCTTAGTCCACAATTCGACCAACAACAAAGTCTACTGCGCCAATGAGGGAAGTTCCAACATAAGCGTCCTAGATGGAGTGGGCGATTCGGTGGTGGCCACTATACACGATGCATATTGGCCTCGAAGTTTAGCTTACAATACCACGAACAACAAAATCTATTGCGCAACTCATTTTTATTGGCCAGCCCACATCACGGTCATTGATGGAGAAGATGATTCAGTGGTAGCCTCTGTGAGGATAGGGGCAGCCCTTTTGGCCTTAACCTGCTCTCCCTCGAACAACAAAATCTACTGTGCTAATATTAACTGGGATAATACTTGGTGGTATAACCTCACCATCATTAGTGGAGCAAACGATTCGGTAGTAGCCACACTGGAGGTGGGAGAATATTCTCGGGCATTAGCCTACAACCTTACTAATAACAAAATCTACTGTTCCAATGAGGGAACCGACGAAGTCACCATCATTGATGGAGCGGGAGATTCGGTGATAGCAACCGTGGGAGTGGGAGATCATCCTTGGGCCTTAGCCCATAATTCCACAAATAACAAAATTTATTGTACTAATACTTATGATTCCAGTATTTCGGTTATCGCTTGCTCTACACCTACTCTTGCAGAACAAGATGAGCAGATTCAAGTAATCCCGAACTTCTCTTTGAAACAAAACTATCCCAACCCATTCAATCCAGTCACCAGAATTCAGTATTCAGTCGACAGCAGGCAGACACCCATCCACACTACTCTTAAAATCTACAATATTCTTGGGCAGAAGGTGAAAACTTTGGTGGACGAGCCAAAAACGGGTGGGAACCACGAAGTCATCTGGGATGGGAAGGATGATAAGGGGAAAGAGTTGGCAAGTGGAATTTATTTTTATCAATTAAAAGCAAAAGGTTTCACCGAAACAAAGAAGATGATTTTGTTAAAGTAGTCAACGGATGGAACGGATTAAACTGACTATTTAAAATGTTGGGGGCAGGGGTTCAACCCCTGCCCCAACAAGTTTGATCTGCTAAGAGAGATTTCTATTCAGATTATCTCCACTGCCTCTTTAGGGATCCAGCCTTTTATTCCGTTGGGAAGGGATATGCGATACCATCTCTCTGTCTTCTCATCCACCCGAAATTCCAGACCTTCATGACCGGTGAATTGCAAAATAAAATCTTCTCCCGGTCCGCTTCTCACCTCCACCCGGGGAACAACCACCACCCCGTAATCCAAAGACTCCAAGTAGATCTTGGCAAAAAGCGATGATCCAAAGATCACCAGAAGGATCAGAAGAGTGACAAATACAAGTCGGAGGTATCTTTTTGATCTTCTGAAAATCATCAGGATGCCTAATGCCATAGAGAGAGTGTAAAAGAAAGAAGCAAGCAGAGCAAATTCATCTAAGCTCCATAGATTCAAAAACCAGTGAAGCATATTGGAGAAAGGATTTATCTTCTGTTCCTCGATTTTGTCTAAGGTGAAAAGTTTAACAAAGGACAAATTGGCTTTGGCATCTTCGTCTCTGGGTTGTAAGACTAAAGCTCTTCTGTAGTTTAAGATCGATTTGCCTAATTGGTTCTGGCGAAAATAGGCGTTGCCCAGATTGTAAAACACCCTGGAATTCTTGATCCCCAAATCCAGAATCTTTTCATACTCTTGGATCGACTGATCAAATTTGGCTTCTTCGTAGTTCTGATTGCCTTTTTTTAAAAGCACGCTTGCAGACTCAAGGTTTGCATCGGCTTCAAATAAGGGTAGGAAAAAAAACAGAGCCAAAAGGCCGAAAATTACTATTTTTTCTTTCATAGATCTTTCTATGTGTTAATCAAGCTTTCAGATTATCCGCAGGTGCCGGGAATTGACTATTCTATTCTTCCCCATCAACAATTGCCTTTTGTGCCTGGTTCAAAAATCTTTTCATCTCCTCCTCGGTGGAAGATCCGGGGGCAAATCTGGCAAAGTCACAAAAGTCTAAAACCTTTACCAGATTATCTATTTTTTCTTTTTTGAATCTTCTTTCGGAAAGCTTTTCCCCGATTTGATCTTTGGTCAAACCATAAGGGGGGAGGTCAAGCTTGCCTCCCACATATTGAAGTAGAGCTCTGGCAACCTCACTATAAAACTCCTTTGATCTTTCAGCAGAGATCAACCTCCCCGCACCCTTCAACCTCTTTCTGGCAGACTTGTGTGCCCGTCTCTGGCGGGCATATCCCACATCGGAATTAAGTTTTTCTCTCACCCTCTGATATCGCCAGGAAATGGCAAAAGCCAAAAGAGGAATCAGTTGGATCAACAAGAAAATGGGCTTTTTGTAAAGATGATCCCCTTGATCCTCAAGCTCACTGGTGGGGAGTTTGATGTAGCGTATGTCCTTCACCGCCCTACCGATCTCCTGCTTGGAAAGCTGGGCCATCTCAACCGGAGAAGCCTGAGACGGTGGCAGAACAGTCAAAAGAATGGGTTCGCTTTTCAGGGTTTTATAACTTTTGGTCTTAGGTACAAAAAAAGAAAATTCAAGCGGGGGGATGGTATATTTCCCCGCTTTTTTAGGGATCAGGACCTCCTCATAAGTTTTCACCCCCTGCACTTTGTAATTCTCCTTGGAAACATTCTCAGAACTTCCTGAGCTATAGGTGCGGAAATCTGAAAGTTCAATAATGGTGGGTTTTCCCACCGACTTTATATTTCCCACTCCGCTTATTTTTGCCTTCAAGGTGATGGGCTGACCTACTTCCACTTCGGTGTTGTCCACACTGACTTTTAATTTATAATTTCCCACTGTTCCGTTGAAATTCTCCGGCTTAGCTATATCGGGCAGAGGTAGTACCTCAATCTGTATGGGCTTTGACTTAAGAATCTGAGGTTTTCCCTGCCGGAAGAGGCTCAATAAATCCCTGTCAAACATGGCAAACGGATCCCGGTTAAAGAAGCGATCAATATCCTCCACCGTGCACTTCAGCTCTGCACCTCCTATGGTCAGCTTGCCGGTGGATGTTGGAAAGAGTGCGGTTTTAAGCTCTT
The DNA here is from genome assembly GCA_001304155.1 of candidate division Zixibacteria bacterium SM23_73_3. Taxonomy (GTDB): domain Bacteria; phylum Zixibacteria; class MSB-5A5; order MSB-5A5; family SM1-73; genus SM23-73-3. The sequence continues at coordinate 17,517 of LJUX01000030.1, read as the reverse complement.
GCACATAATATTGCCTGCTATTTATCTCCTTATAATATTTCTTTTTGGGAGGCAAATCCTCCGTCCAGAAGCCGGTAAGTGAAGGTGGAGAATATTCGGGATTATTGAATAACCTCACCCCCTGGTAAAATCTGAAGGTCAGGGTGATCTGCTCGTTAACGTACGCCTTTTTCTTATCTACCACGGTTTCTATAAAGAGGTCTTTTCCTCTAAGCTTGGGCTTCACCTTTTGCTTCTCTTCCCCAGATGGGGGGGTAGAGGGTTGGGTTCTATCTTCACTGACCACGGTGATCTCGATCGGGGTAGTCTGATACGTTTTTCCTTCTAACTCTATCTTCGCCGGACCTATGGTAAACTTTCCTGCTTTTCTGGGAAATAGAACATAATTGAAAGTTACCGAGGAGGAGATGCGACCACTGGTATAGTTGAAATTATGTGATCTTCCTGCTGAGTGGACGGTGAATTCATCCAGAGCAGGAAGTTCAGGCTGGGGAATGGACTTGACATTTCCCGAGACTGATACGGTGAGGGTGATTTGCTCATCCAAAGCTACCTGGGTTTTATCCACTGAAGAGTCAAAACTGACGTTCTGGCCCCAGCAAAGCCGGCTTAAGAACAGAAACAGCCCTACCAACAAAATAATTCTCTTTCGCAGGTTGCAGACTGGAAACTTCCATCTGCCTGCTGCCATCTGCCTACTGCTCACTGCCATCTACCAATCCTTTCCGCCTCTTCTCTCCCGTCTTTGAGGAGCTCTTTTCATATTTTTCAGCATCTCCCTCTCATCGTCCTTCAAAGCATTTAAGATCCTCTCAGCATCTTCTTCAGTCATACCTTCTTTGGGTTTCAATTGTTCCCGCTTTTGCTCCTGTTGCCTCTGCTGCTCTTCAGGTTGCTGTGACTGGTTTTGTTGTTCTTGTTGTTGTTTTTGCTGCTGATTCTGTTGCTCCTGTTGCTCGGATTTCTGCTGTTGTTGTTTTTGGTTCTGCTGTCTTTGTAATTCTTTGTCCAGCAGCTCCTTCATTTTCTTTCGGACGAACTCCAGATTATATTTGGCATCCTCATCCTCCGGGGTCAATTCCAGGCACTTCTGGTATGCCTGGATGGCTTCGGGATACTTCCCGCTCCTATAAAAAGCATTGCCCAAGTTGTAATATGCCTGAGCTTGATGCTTAAGTTCCTCTGAGCCTGAAGCCTTAAAATATCTTTCTAAAGCATCCTGATACTTCTCCTGTTGATACAACACATTCCCCAGATTATAAGAAAGCTCAGGTGATTCCGGCTTTTCAATCTCAGCATCCTTATAAGACTTCAAAGCCTGCTCTAAGGCTTCAGTGAATTCATTCTTCTCCCCTTTTTGCAAAAGCTCCAGACCCCGCTTATATGCTTTATTCCCTTTCTTGTTTAACGAAGAGAAGGAATCCCCAAAAGCTGGGTTCGTCCCGAGCAGGATCATTGTCATAACCATAAAGAGGCAAAATCTTTTCAAAACCATTTCCTCAAAAAGAAGGTTTAAAAGTTCAATCTGTCTCTATTTGGTTTTGGCTTCTGATTTCAGTCGTTCCACCATCTTTTTGCTTCTTCTTTCAGATAATAGAAACTCAACCACCAAACACACAATTGAAAGAAAGAGAAACACCTGGTATCGATCTTCATATAGAGTCATAAGTTTGCCTTCCAGCTCTTTTCTCTCCATCTTGGAGATCTGATCGTAGATTTTGTCCAGCTCCATCTCCCCGCTGGTGGCATGATAATATTTTCCGCCAGTGGTGAGGGCGACCTTTTGCAAAGTGGTTTCATCTAATCTGCTCACCACCACATTCCCCTCGTTATCTTTTTTGTATCCTGTTACCTCACCCCTTTTACTTTTCAAAGGTATCGGCTCCCCCTGAACCGATCCAATACCTATGGTGTAAATTTTTATCCCCTCGCTGGCTGCCTCCTCAGCCGCACCCAGAGGATCTGAATCGTGATCTTCACCATCGGTCAAAAGTATGAGCACCTTGTATTTTCTCTCCTTCTGGTTGAAAGCACCAATGGAGGTGCGAATGGCATCCCCTATAGCTGTTCCTGGTTGAGGGATCAGATTCACATCCATTATATCCAGAAACATACCGGCGGCGGAGTAATCCAAGGTGAGTGGGCACTGGATGAACGCCACTCCGGCAAAAGCCACCAGTCCCACCCGATCCCCTCGCATACGGGAGATCAATCCATTCACCTCCTGCTTGGCTTTCTCCAGACGGGAGGGTTTGAAATCCTCCGCCATCATGGATAACGAACAGTCAAGGGCTATGACTATGTCCACGCCCTCCCTTTTCATCAGAGTGAGCTTCGTCCCCAACTGGGGTTGGGCTAAAGAAAACAGAAGAAAGAAAATGGCTAAAAGCAACAATGCCACCTTCCATCTTTGTTTTTTGGGGCTGAAGGATAGGGCAAGTTTATCCATCAAATCCAGATTGCCAAACCTCTTTAAGGCTCTCCTTTTCATCCTGAAGGCCAGCCAGTAAAACACCAGAAGAAGTGGTAGCAAAATCAAAAGGACGTATATATAATCCATCTGGGCAATTCGCATCATTTCATCCTGCATATCTACATTTAAGGAATCTTTCTATATCTGGTATTAGCCAGAATCACCTCTATTACCAAAAGCACCAGTCCCATGAAGGCATATTTAGAAAAAAGCTCGTTGTATTGCAGGTACTCTTTTACCTTTATTTTTGTCTGCTCCATCTGGCTTATCTGTTTATAAATGCGGGACAGCGCTTTTTCATCCTTGGCACGGAAATACGCTCCTCCGGTGATCTGGGCGATCTGTTTCAAAGTTGGTTCGTCTATCTCATTTTCTATGTAAATATATCTTCTGCCGAAGATGGGATCATCCACCGGATAGGGAGCATTCCCCGGTTTTCCTGCTCCTATGGTATAAATCTTTACCTTTATCGCCTTTGCCGCTTGAGCGGCGGTGAGAGGATCGATTTCACCGGCATTATTCCTCCCGTCAGAAAGCAGGATCACCACCTTGCTTTTGGCATCACTTTCTCTAAGTCGATTCACCGCATTGGCAATTGCCAAACCTATGGCCGTTCCATCTTCAATCATCCCGAAATCCACCTGATCCAGAAAGTTGAACAAGACCCCATAATCCAAAGTCAGAGGGCACTGGGTGAAGCTCTGCTTGGAGAAGACCACCAGTCCCATACGATCGGTGCGTCTGCCTTCTATGAACTCTTTGATCACCTGTTTGGCTACATATAAACGGTTATGCGGCTTGAAATCCTCCGCTCGCATGCTGCCCGAAATATCCAGAACCAACATGATATCAATCCCCTCCGAGGAGATCTCCTGCCCCTTTCTTCCCGACTGAGGTCGAGCCAGGGCGAAGGCTAAAAATACTATTGCCAGTGCTCTCAGCACGGGCAAGATATGTCTTCCCCTCAATCGAACAGAGGGCTTAAGTCGCCTTACCAGATTGACGTCTGAATATCTTATGCTTGCCGCCCTAACTTTTTTAAACTTAAAATAATAAACTAAAAGCCCGATGGCGATAGGAATGAGGACCAAAAATATGGGATCTTGAAATCTGAACATGGCAGATCAGTTTTACTTACCTGGTTATGTAAGAATAAAGTGCGCAGGCTACCGCTAATCCTATAAAGCAACGACCAAAATCCACAATAAAATTACTTTACGACTGCCACCTCTTCTTTTACTTCCGCTTGTTTTGTCATATTAACGATATCATAGGCATCGTTTAAACCTTTTCCGATCTCCTCATTTGCAGGAACATATTTGGCGAATTTCACCAGATCACAAAAACACAAAAGATCATATGTCAACTCTGCTATCTCCGATTCCAATTTCGCCCTCCTCATCTCTCCCCTTATCTCCTCGGTGGTTCGATCCAGAGCCGAAATTTCATATCGACGCTCTATGTATTTTCTGATAATGTCGGATAAGATGGTGAAATATTTCTTAATCTGTTTCTTTTCCAAAAGATCGCACTCCCTCAGGGAGTCCAGTTCAAAAAGTGCCACCTCCCAGGCTGGCTTTTGTAATTCTTCAGAGATTTGGGACAGAGTTAAACCTTTTGCTCTATGTCGATAATACAAAAAGCTTCCAGCCCCCAGCAAAACCAAAATCGGAAGAATAAGAAGATAGGACCAATATCCTCCCCTTATCTGAATGGGAGGTTTAAGCCCCCTTATATCCTCCTTATCGCTTTCTGAAGCTCCCACGCTTTTGACCAGGATAAAAAGGGGCTCAGATTTGATCTGCTTTTTTCCACCCTGGGGATCGGTATAATTTATGGTGATGGAGGGGAGAACATATTCTCCGGTGGTAAAGGTGGTGATCAGATATTCGCTTTTGTTTATGACCCTTCCATCTTTGGTCTTCTCCGGATCATATATCTTATAGTCCTTGACTTCAAATGCTCCTAAATTTGAGCCCAAAGCCAGAGGTTCCAATTTGATTTCCGGGTCTGTGGTTACCATCAGAGTGTAAAGAATTCTGTCACCAATGGTAATGGTGGCACGATCTACAAACGATTCCACGGAAATTAAAGACTTCTCAGCTTGCTCGGTCTCACCGTAAACGTTCTCCCCGAAGGGTGAACAGAACATCACCACCAAGAGAAAACCGAAAAACTTGTATGCTTTTAATTTTCTTTTCTTCATCATTTAAATTAGAGCTATTCTTTATACCCTGGTCTCTCTCTAAAATTGGTCATCAAATATTTTGACTTTCTCTGCCTGCATCATTCCTTTGATGAGTTTATTATAAGCCTCATCCTGCTTCACCTTCTTAAGCTCTGATTCTATTTGTGATCTAACCTCATTTAGGTTTTTATCCTTGAACTGTTCTTTATGAGCATCATAATAAAGCTTGATCTCGCTTTCACTGATTTCAATATCCTGAGGAATCTCCTCAGATAAAAGTCTATTTATCATCATCTGTTTTCTGAACTGAAAGATCCCCTCTTCCACATCTTTATCCTTATCCAGTCCCCGGCGAAGAGCTGTATGGTATAAAAGCTCCGATCCCACGTAGCTTTGGAGGAACTTAAGTTTGCTTTCCTTGTCCTTAAACTCGGTTTGAACCGATGGAGGAAGTCTTTCAATCTGTTCTTCCAGTTCGGTCATGGTGATTTCCCGATCACCAATTCTGGCTACTATTGCTCCGCCTCCTTTTTCTGTTCTGGTTTGATTCAAATCCGTGCTTTTCTCCAGTTGTTTCTGAGCCTCCAAAGACCTTCCCATTCTTTCAAAACAGATCACCAGTCCTTTATTGATCTTATCTTTCAATTCGCTTTCCGGATCCAGAAGTTTAGCCCGGATGAATCGGGCGGCGGCATTTTGGTAATCGTTCAAATGGTTCAGATAAATTTTGCCCAGGATGTAGTTAATATTGGCTTGTCTTTTCTTGTCAAGCCCACCCAAATCGAGCAGACGCTGGTATTCTGTCACAGCTTGAGCATAGAGTTTGCTGTCTTCAAGCTCTGCCGCCAGATCCTGCTGTTGTGAGAAATCCAGTTTCGATTCTGTCACACCTCGTACCTCAACATAAATCAAAGCACAGAAAATGAGTAACACCCCCACCAAAACCAGAGTAACAAGCAGGATTGGACTAGGTTTATTTTTGGTTTTATTCATTCTTCTCTATCTTTGTGCCAGACTTCCTGTCCGCTTTAATGACAAATAAAATTTTGAGAACGACAGAAAATATACTTCCACAGAGACGAAACCCCGGCTTGGGCCCCACGCATCTTAAGGTAGGGGTGAAGCTTCAGCTTCACCCATTCTTTTGAAGGGATGTAAATTGCTTTCCTTATTCAACCAGCCAGATCTTTATTTTCCGGCGGCTTTCGTTTCTCCGGCTCTTCTTTTTTGATCTCATCCTCCAGATCCTTTGTTCCTTTCTTGAACTCAGCCACGCTCTTGCCCAGTCCGCGGGCTATCTCCGGTATCTTTCTTGCTCCGAAGAGCAAAAGGATAATCAAAAGGATCAACAAAAGCTCTTGCGCCCCGATTCCTCCTATCATAATTCCTCCTATCGGAACCTTTTGGCTCTTACCCTGAAGAAAGCCATCAAAGGTTCCACGTATGATCTGTCCGTTAATATGTGAATATGATCCAGATCTATGGATCTGAAACCTCTATCCAGTTTTGTCTTTTCTCTCAAAGCGTATTGGTAAAAGCTTTTTCTCACCTCCGAATGTTTTGTGTCTATTATAATCTGTTCACCCGTTTCTGTATCCTCCAGCTCAATAAAACCCACATCGGGCAATTCTAACTCTCTGGGATCGGCTATTTTGATAGCGATAAGATCGTGTTTTTTGTTGGCTATGGAGAGCATTTTCTCAAAGCCACTGCTCAAGAAATCCGAGACCAAAAAGACCACGCTGCGTCTTTTGATCACCCGTCCCAGAAACTCCAGTGCGCAGTTTATGTCAGTCTTTTTGTGTTGAGGTTTAAAATAAAGCACTTCACGGATCAATCTCAAAACGTGGGAGCTCCCCTTCTTGGGTGGAATGTATTTCTCCACCCGGTCGGTGAAGATGATCATTCCCACCCGATCGTTGTTCTTTATGGCGGAGAAAGCCAGGACTGAACACATCTCAGCCGCAATCTCTCCCTTCATCCTCTGTGCGGTTCCGAACTCTCCTGAAGAGGAAGCATCCACCAGAATCATCACGGTAAGCTCTCTTTCTTCCTTGAACATCTTGACGAAAGGATGACCATATCGCGCGGTAACGTTCCAATCGATGACCCGAACATCATCACCCGGCTGGTATTCCCTCACCTCCTCAAACTCCATTCCTCGACCCTTAAAGATAGAATGATATTCCCCGGAGAAGACATCGTTGACCAGTCTTTTGGTCCGTATCTCGATTCTTCTCACCTTCCTTATAATCTCTTTAGGCAGCATTCGGCGTTTCAATAATCAAACATTTGCAATGGAAACGTAGGGGTGGAGCTTTAGCTTCACCCATCATCGGGCGAATCTAAAGATTCACTAACGTGACTCTGCCGTAGTGCGAAGTGGCGGCTCCATTTATGCATAAAGAAACAATGCTATAAACCAGTAAAAATACCCAAATAATTGATAAAGACATTGGTAATAATTTCCTAATAGTCCAGCTATCTGTCTTGTTAAACCACTTTTTTTCTTTTTCAGTGCAGCAGCTTACATACTCACCCTCACAAAACAGAGCAATTTTCTTTTCCGTTCCTTTATCTGTGGCTACGCTTTGCTTCAAAGCCTGCTGTAGTTCCCTCAATCTGTCACCTCTACATTTCGAAAACAAATAATTCCTGCTCACTAGACAAAACCAGCCGAGAGAAAATATGAAACCAATGACACATAAGAGCGTTTTTTCGATGAGTTTGTCCTCTTCGATGCTGAAATATGTTATGAAAAAACCGGCGATGATTACCGCAAAGATATTCTCCCAGTAAGGGAATATTTGTTCACCACAAAAATAGCTATGCTGCGTGTAGGTTAGATCTTTGTATATTTTATCTTCGTCACTGGTCATGGTTTCTCCTTTTACTGCTCCGTATTTCGAAACACTCATTTCGTATGTGTCGAGTGTCTGCCTTTACGCAGACCATCAATCAAGCTGAAGCTTGACACTCCAATCCATACGGGTTTTACCAGTACCTAACTTAAGTTAGGTACTGGTATCATCATCGAAAACAAATCAAGGCACCTCTATCTCATCGAATACCTTCTTTACAATGTCCTCCGAGCTGACCTCCTCGGCTTCAGCTTCGTAGGTGACGATGACCCGATGTCTCAAAACGTCCATACCGATGGCTTTGATATCCTCAGGAGTGACGTATCCTCTCCCTTTCAGAAAAGCGTGAGCCTTGGAGGCTAAATTCAGGTAGATGGAAGCTCGAGGCGAAGCTCCGTAGGCAATCAGATCCTTGAGATCAAGACCATATTCCTCCGGAGCTCTGGTGGCAAAAACGATATTCAAGATGTAGTCCTTTATCTTCTCATCCACATAGATTTGAGCCACCACCTCTCGGGCTTTGAGTATCTCCTTGGGTGAGATGACCTTTTTGACCTCGGGGAAGCCTACCTCGGCATTGCTATCTATGATCTCCCGTTCTTCTTTTCTTTTGGGATAGGTGATGGAGAGCTTGAGCATGAACCTGTCCACCTGAGCCTCGGGGAGCGGATAAGTTCCCTCCTGCTCTATGGGATTTTGAGTAGCCATGACTAAAAACGGCTCCTCCAAAGGGAAGGTGTTATCACCGATGGTCACCTGTCTTTCCTGCATGGCTTCCAGAAGGGCACTTTGCACCTTAGCCGGGGCGCGGTTTATCTCGTCTGCCAGAATCAGGTTGGTAAACAGGGGTCCCTTTTTGGTGCTAAAGGTTCCTTTCTGGGGATTGTAGATCATGGTGCCGATAAGATCGGCAGGGAGAAGGTCTGGGGTGAACTGAATCCTCTGAAACTTGGTCTGAACCGCATCAGACAGGGTCTTGATGGATAAGGTTTTGGCAAGACCGGGCACTCCTTCAAGCAAAATATGCCCATTGGCTAAAAGACCTATCAAGAGCCGTTCCACCAGATATTTCTGCCCCACAATCACCTTCCCCATCTCTGCTAAAAGCTCCTGTATGAAAAGAGATTCCTTCTCCACCTTCTCTTGAATGGCTTTGATGTCAGAAGCAGTCCTAACTGTTTCTTCTTGCATATTTCTCCTCCGAAACAGCAGTTTGACATTTTATAAATGGCAGCCGCAAGCTTTAGCTTGCGTAGCTGAGACGAACGTCTCGCGGTCAGTCGATCTCTATGGTTCCGTGTGGAGGTTATTATCCACCAGGGCGCTGGGGAGGATAACATCCCCGGCCAGCAGTATTTTTATTCTACAGCCTCTCACCGATTTTGTTCCAGGAATTTTGTCGCCTGAATGCTTATCTTCTCACCTTTTTCTTTTTCCATCTTCTGCCCAGCAAACTTGACCAGATCACAGGCGGAGAGTACATCTTTTAAAATTGCAATTCTCTCTGGTGACAAATCGAGATTGGACAATGAACTGATGATATCATTGGTAGTTTTCCCCGAAGTGACTATCTGATATTTAGCCTCCAAGTAGCCGGTAAGTAATTTGTAAATATCAGACGGGAAATCCTCCATCCGTCCTTTTTGCACTTCTTCAGAGATGATATCGAGTTTTTTTAATGTCACTTCTTCAAGAGATTCTTCATCAACCAACTTTTTTTCTGCTTCTTTGCCTTTGGTAATTTCGATTCGTCTGCTCCTCCTTCTGGCTGAATATATCGCATAGATCAACACCAGAAGGATAACGATGATCAAGATGGTTTTATAGTGTGGTCCCCTTTTTTCAACAGGTGAGGTTATCTGCACGTTTATGGGTTGAGTGGAAAGAGAGGAGCTATCCTGGGTCAGATTGTCCACGTAGCTGAGTTCGATAGAACCGATTCTTCCCACACCAGTCTGAGTGGGTTTGAGGGTGAATTGGAATATCTTAAGCGATTTGGTCTCCCCCTCTTCTATTTTGGTCTCATTCAAAGATGAAGTCCCCAAAATCTCAAAATTTTCACACTTCGGAGGGTCAACTGGAGTTATGCTGAACCTGTTCTGCTCTCCCTTCCAACTCGCCTCGACCGCAAAGATCAGTTTCTGATTGAAAGGAATCTTAGATCGATCCACTGACGATTTGAGTTCAATCTTAGCCTGAATGGAATCGGTCTGGCAATTGGCGGACAGGGAAAGAAGAAAAATCAGACCAGCAGACAGGACCAGTATACGTGTTGCCCTGATCCCGTTTGTAAAACCTACATAGTGTTTAGTCATTATATGTATCTTTTACCTCTCCTCCTAGGTCCCCCTCTCCATGAAATGGAGAGGGGGAAATAAAGGGCTGAGGTTTCGATTCAATTATGATTTTAATTATGGAAAGCTAAAAGCTTTCCGCTACACAAGTAGTTACCTTCTCCTTTTCGTAGTTTTCTTCTTTTTTGCCAGCTTCTTTTTCGCCTTTTTAGACTTACCAGTCACTTTTTTCTTTGCCGTCTTCTTGGCTTTCTTCGGCTTAGCCACCTTTTTTGCTGGTTTTTTAGCTTTTTTCGGTTTGGCGGCTTTTTTCGCAAGCTTTTCCAATTCCGCTTTCATCAAGATGGCCACCTCAGCCGGGCTATCTGCCACCTTGATTTTTGCTTTTTGGAAGGCGGCGACTTTCTCCGCTGCAGTTCCGCTTCCACCGGCAATTATGGCGCCGGCATGCCCCATCCTCTTTCCCGGAGGGGCGGTCCTTCCTGCTACAAAAGCCACCACCGGCTTGGTCATGTTCTTCTTTATATATAAAGCCGCATCCTCCTCGTCTGTACCTCCGATCTCCCCGATTAGGACCACCGCCTTGGTCTGGGGATCCTTTTCAAACATCTCCAGCACGTCCAGAAATCCTGTCCCCACGATCTGATCCCCGCCAGTTCCCAAGCAGGTGGATTGACCCATGCCATTGGCAGTAAGATGATATACCACCTCATAAGTCAAGGTTCCACTGCGCGAGACCACACCCACGTTGCCTTTCATGTGAATTTGACCCGGCATTATTCCCACCTTGGTCACTCCAGGGGTGATCAAGCCGGGAGTGTTCGGTCCAACCAGCCTGGTCTTTTTCCCCTTCAGGAAATTATACACTTCGAGCATGTCCATGGCTGGAACGCCTTCACTTATGCAGACCACCAGATCAATTCCCGCCTCTGCTGCCTCATAGATGGCGTCCACGGCAAATTTCGAAGGAACATAGATCACCGAGACATTAGCTTTTGTAGCATCCTTTGCCTCTTTAACCGAGTCAAAAACCGGAATCCCCTCAACCCTTTCTCCTGCTTTCCCCGGCGTGACTCCAGCCACAATTTTCGTTCCGTAAGCAAGCATTTGCTTGGTATGGAAGGCACCATCTCGCCCTGTGATGCCCTGCACTACCACCCTGGTATTTTTATCAATCAGTATGCTCATGTGATTCTCCTTTTTTTAATGCGCCTATGGCTGGGATAAATTCCCAGCCCTATGGGGTTTTTCTCACTACACTTGAAATCATGGTCCATAGTCGGAGGAATTTATCCTCCGACATAACCATCCAGATCAGTCTCATACTTCCCTGTTGCTGAAGAGTATTTGTAATCCTCCGGTTTCTCTATTAATTTTGCCTTGACCGGATTATTATACAGGTAATTAAGACGTTCGTCAAATTCCTTTCTATTCCGAATAACGTGATCATAAAAACTCTCTTGCCAAACCTTTGATTTGGGCTGGGATGAATTCCCAGCCCTATGACGTTAAAGTATATTTGACTTACTCTAACCTTCGAACATGCTGGTTTGCGTCATTCCCGAACGCTCAATCGCCTTTTTCACCACCTCTTCCATGGAACTGGTAACCGGAAGGTTTATCTCCTGTAAAATCCTTCTGGCTTTATCCTCATTGGTGCCGGTCAGTCTTACCACAATTGGAACCTTTGGCTTGAGCTGGTTGACTGCATAAACTATTCCATTTGCCACGTCATCACACCGGGTGATTCCACCGAAGATGTTGAAGAGAATCGCCTTGACGTTGGAATCTCGCAGGATGATGTTCATGGCATTTATCACCTTCTCCGGGCTGGAGCTTCCTCCTATGTCCAAGAAATTAGCTGGCTCGGCACCAAATCTTTTCACCAGATCCATGGTAGCCATTGCCAGCCCGGCTCCGTTCACAATACATCCTATGTTGCCGTCCAGTTTCACAAAGGAAAGGTTCTTCTCCCGGGCTTCAATTTCTGCGCTTTCCTCTGCATCCAGATCCCGCATCGACTCTATCTCCGGATGTCTTGCCAGACCACTATCATCTATGTTGATCTTGGCATCCAGTGCCCATATTTCTCCCTCTGGTGTGGTAATGAACGGATTTATCTCAGCTAAGGAACAATCGTTTTCCGTGAAGGCTTTATACAGTTTCAGAATAACCGGGCAGGTCTGATTGGCGATCTTTCTGTCCGAATAGAGCAGATAGGCTAAATTCCGTGCTTGAAAGTATTGCAAACCCAAAAGCGGGTCCACCTCCAGTTTGTGAATCTTCTCTGGAGTCTCTCTTGCCACCTCCTCGATGTCTATTCCTCCAGCCGCGGAGACCATGATCACCGGTTTTTTGCTCTTCCGATCAACGATCACTCCCAGATAAGCTTCGCTGGCGATGTCCTTACATTCGGTGACTAAAACCTTCTTGACGGTGAGTCCCTTGATCTTCATGCCCAGAATTTCAGAAGCCTTTTCGAATGCCTCATCCGGATTATCCGCCTTTTTTATGCCGCCAGCCTTGCCTCTTCCTCCCACGTGCACCTGAGCCTTTACCATCACCGGCTTGCCTATCCTTGTGGCGATCTCTCTTGCCTCCTCCGGGGTGGTGGCCATCTCTCCGGCAGGAAGAGGAATGTCATATTTGGCAAATATCTGTTTAGCCTGGTATTCGTGTATCTTCATTGTGACTCCTTTGAATCAGGTGAAAAATCTGTTGCATACCTCTCCCCCTGTATCTTTTTCAGGGTGAACCCCTCTTCATGAAATGGAGAGGGGGACCAAGAGGGAGAGGTCTTCTCATTTTATTTCTGATTTGCGGAAGTGGTTGAAATGTTTTTCAGGAAAAACTCTGCCTCCTTCATGAGTCTCTCTTTTTGATTTACCTCAGGATCATCTAAGACCAGCTCCAGAAGATAATTTAATACCTGTCCCACCAGCGGAGAAGGTGGAATGTTGAAAGTATTCATAATATCATTTCCGTTCACCTCCAGGTCCTTCAAGCCAAAAGGAGGTTTTCTCTCCAGCTCCAGCCTTATTCTCTCTTCCAGTTCGTCCACGTCCTGAGTGCTCCCTTCCTTGCCCTGTGCTGCTACATCCGCCCGGCGCAACTCCAAAAGGGGAAAAACAAGCTCCTCTCCCATCTTTCTTATCAATCTCCTTACCCCCTTATCAGTCACTCCAGTGGTAAACATGTGCTTATCTACCAGAAGGGTGACCTGTTCAATAACCTGATTGGAATAGCGCAATCTTTGCAAAACCTTCCGGGTCAGCCTGGCGCCTCTTTTTTCATGCCCGTAAAATGTGGCACCTTCCTGGGTAGGAACTTTAGTCTCCGGCTTGCATATATCATGGAACAAAGCCGCCAGACGAATCACCAGATCACGGGGGGCGAAGTCGACAGTCATTATGGAATGCTCAAACACGTCATAGGCATGATAGCCGCCCGGCTGACTTATTCCCATACAACTATCTAACTCCGGTAAAATCTTTTCCAAAAGTCCCCCCTCATGCATCAATCTGAAGCCAGCGCTGGGATATTTAGCCTTAAGTAAAAGTTTGTTTAATTCCTCTTGAATCCTTTCTGCTGAAACGGTGGAGATCAAATCCACATTCTTCTGAAGACTCTGGAGAGTCTCCTTCTCCAACTCAAATTCGAATCTGGCGGCAAACTGGACTCCCCGGAGCATCCTCAGAGGATCATCCTTAAAAGAGTGGGGATTGGTGATCTTAATCAATCTCCTTTTTATATCCTTTCTTCCATTCAGAGGGTCCACTAACTCCCCTGTGGAGAGGTCTTCTGCCATGGCATTTATGGTGAAATCCCTTCGGGTAAGATCATCCTCCACCAGCAGATTGTGATCGTATTCTACCTTGAAGTCTTTGTGCCCTGGCCCGGTGCTGTATTCCTTGCGAGGAAGTGCGATATCGAAAACATGCTCCCCGTCGAATTCTTTGAAAGGTCGGAATTTTATCACCCCGAACGATTTCCCCACCATATCCACCTTTCCGAATCGACTCAACAGGGAACAAAGCTCGTCTAAGGGAATTCCGGTTGTCAGATAGTCCTTGTCCTTATCCGGCAGGATGGGAGAGATATATTTGTCCCGCACCGCCCCTCCCACCTCGTAGATTCTCCCTTTTTTCAGAATCGCCTGTATGATCTTATCACTCAATCCAGCTATCTTTTCCATATACTTCTTTCAAGCTCAAATCAAAATCAAGTTATTTCCTGCTAATATCGCTCAGACGGCTTTGTCAGCCAAGCCGTGAAGGCTTGGCTACGCTGACCATAAGTTGTTCCGCCCTTAAACCAAACCCAGATAACCACACTCAGCGCGTAGCCGAGGGTTTATCCCTCGGTGCCACCCGTATGGGTGGCTACGCGAATTCTCAATCTTTGCCTTCGTATATCCTTGCGAACTCAGCAATTTCTAAAACTTCCCACCATCCAATATCACCAAAATCAAGAGGAGATTTCGCAGGATCCCATTTAAAACCAACTCTTACGGAAAGAGCCTCCCCATCTCTTGAATCTTCTAATAATTTTAATGCCTCAAGAGGTGATTTTGAGAGACGTTCCATTAAATCCTTTTCAAGCCAGTCACAAAGAGGAACGTAGCTCCGTGGCACATAAGGGGGTAGCTCATAGTTCTCGATCAGATCATTGATCACAAGACCAAAAGTGGCAACCCAATCTCTTGGCACTGTTACTACTTCAGCGGGATAGATGTCTCTGAGTTTTCTCATCATTATCTCAGCTGTACCAAAGAGACCCTCTTTCCTCAGGTCTATGTAAATCACATCTCCTTTAAGCCCTTTTAAACTGATACCATCAATACGAATAGGAAGTACGAACTCGAAACCTCTCTTTCGCTCTTCTTTCTTAGCAATGCTAAATTCATATTTTGTCCAGTATTTCTGGACATAACTCTCAGAAACGATCGGAATTACAAATTTCGTATACGGTCCAAATACATGGTCTAGTTCTGATGTAAGACTTTTTCCAAGGAGGTAAACTTTCTCATTTTTTGCGAAAAAAACCTCCGCTCCTTTCTCTTGAAGTAATTGATGCAAATCACTGGCTATGCCTTCCTCTTCACCTGCATAGGAAATAGCAAAGTCAATTCTGAACATGTGTTTCTTACCTTTAGCTTCCCGTTGGTGTTCCCCACCAACGGGATATCTCATTGCGGTTGGTCCCCGAAGACCAACCTTAAGCCTGGTTTCTCTTACCTCACCCCCTGTTTCCCCTTCAGGGTGAACCCCTCTCCGTGAAACGGAGAGGGGAAATAAAAGGGGGAGAGGTTACTTCAACACTATTCTGGTTCCAGCCGTCTTTTTCTTTACCGCATCATATGCCCTGGGTATGGAGGTGATGATCACCTCTTTTCCTCCTGACTCCAAGAACTGGATGGCGGCTTCGATTTTGGGTCCCATGCTACCTGAGGGGAAATGTCCTTCTTTTAGATATTTTTTTGCCTCCTCCACGGTTAGTTTATCCAGATCAATTTGCAGAAGGGTTCCGAAATGCAGAGCTACTTTTTCCACCTCGGTTAAGATCAAAAGCAGCTCTGCCCCTATGTCGCGGGCCAAGACGGCGGAGGCTCTGTCTTTATCGATGACCGCATCCATCCCCTCCAATGCCCCGTTCTTCTCCACATAAACCGGAATTCCACCACCACCAGCGGCAATCACTACTACTCCTTTTTCCACCAAACTTTTTATAGTTTTTTTTTCCACGATTTCCAGAGGATTAGGGGAGGGGACCACCCTTCTCCACGTCTTAGCCCGATCCTCCTTCACCACCCAGCCCCTATTTTTGGCAAGTTTTTTTGCCTCCTGTCTGGTATAGAACTGACCTATGAATTTGGTCGGTTCTTTTATGGATGGATCGTCCTTATCCACTATCACCTGGGTGACGATGGTGACCACATCCCGCCTTATTCCTTCTTTATTCAGCCGATTTTTAAGGGATTGTTCTATCATGTATCCCATTCCTCCTTCAGTATCTGCCACGCAGATGCCCAAAGGCAGGATGGGAGCTTTCCCTCTGGCAAGCTCTACTCGAAAGATGGCGTTGCCCACCTGAGGTCCGTTGCCGTGGGTTATAGCCAGGTTATAACCGTCACGAATCAACTCCACGACTCCACGCAGGCTCTCCCGGGTGTTGGCGAACTGCCGGGCGATGGTGTCCTCTTCTCCTTTTTTGGTGATGGCATTTCCACCCAAAGCCACCACCGCAGTTTTCCTTCTCATCATAGGTCAGCTAAAAATCAAGTTTGAAAATTCACAAAAATGGGAATCTATCTTTTTCTTTTCAAGAACTTCTCTATCACCTCTTGCAGATCCGGCTTTCCGATCTCCTGAAGCTCATATCGCACTCTGACCAATGGTTTGTTAATCTTAAGCAATCGAGTCAAATCTATTGGGGTGCCTATGATAACTGAATCACAAAAGATGGCGTTTATGGTCTTTTGCAAATCCTTTATCTGTTTTTCACCGTAACCCAAAGCAGGAAGAAGGGCGCCTATCTCAGGATAATTTTCGAAAGCCCTCTTTATCTCGCCTTTTACCCAGGGTCGGGGATCGATAATATCTTTTGCTCCGAACTTTTCTGCGGCTATCACTCCGGCACCATAGGTCATTCCTCCATGAGTTAAGGTGGGTCCGTCCTCCACCACCAGCACTCTTTTTCCCCGAATCCTCTCAGGATGATCCACGAAAATGGGAGAAGCCGCCTCAATCAAAATTGCTTCTGGATTTGCTTCTCTTACATTGAATCTGACCTGTTCGATGTCCTGATAGTCAGCTGAGTCCACCTTGTTTATCAAAACCACATCCGCCAGGAGCAGATTGGTCCTCCCCGGAAAATAACAAAGCTCATCGCCGGGTCGGTGAGGATCCACCACCGTTATGTGGAGATCAGGTTGGTAGAATGGGATATCGTTGTTTCCACCATCCCAAACAATTACATCTGTTTCCTTTTCCGCCTGCTTCAGGATAACTCCGTAATCCACACCCGCATAAACCACAGTCCCTTGAATTATATGAGGTTCATATTCCTCTCTCTCTTCTATGGTACAGTGGTGCCTATCCATATCAGAGAAGGAGGCGAAGCGTTGACATATCTGCTTGGTGAGGTCGCCATAGGGCATGGGATGTCTGATAACCACCGGATCAACTCCCTTCTCTTTCAAAAGTTGGCATATTTTCCGGGTGGTTTGGCTCTTCCCACTTCCTGTTCTGGCGGCACAGACGGCGATAACTGGACGTTTGGATCTAAGGGTGGTGCTCTCCCCGCCTAAAAGCTTGAAATCTGCACCCGCCGCCAAAACCACCGCTCCCCTCTCCATCACGTATTGGTAGGAGACGTCGCTGTATGAGAAAATCACCTCGTCGATTTTAAATTTCTTTATCAGCTTCACCAGATCATCCTCTGGGAGGATCGGGATTCCTTTGGGATAAAGCCTGCCAGCCAACCCGGCAGGGTACTTGCGACCATAGATGTTGGGTATCTGGGTGGCGGTAAAAGCCACCACCTGATATTGACGGTTATTTCTGAACACAACATTGAAATTATGAAAATCCCGTCCCGCTGCACCCATTATCAAGACTTTTTTCTTCGGCATAAAGCTTCCTTGGTTTGAATATGAAGTGAGTCTCTTTGATATTACTCACAATCCGATATTTTCTATAT
>LJUX01000029.1 GCA_001304155.1 candidate division Zixibacteria bacterium SM23_73_3 | reverse complement strand
TGTGCCAGCCAGTTTTTGGCAAAATCATCCAGCATGCCAATTAATTGTCCCCGGGAAAGATCATCCAAGCTGTCTATGCTTTTGTCCTTTTCTTCCATTTTGCACTTAAATTAAAAAATTGATCTGCTGAAGAAGAGGTATTTCGGGGGAGGATAAATTCCTCCCCCTATGGATGGTTAATCATTTGGCGCCGGGTTATTGGTATTCTCAAAACATCATTCTGTTACTTTGTACACCGTGTCATGATCTCGCACCGGCTCCTTCACCTTGATTCCTATCGAATCACCAGGCTTGGCGGTTTGAACTTGCTCATGTTCAATCTGCATGGACTCCACCGTCTGAGTGAAATCGGTGGTGTGTCCCTTGATGTGGATGGTATCACCTACAGAGAGCGTGCCATTAGTAATATTGATGGCAGCCACCCCGATTTTACGAAAATAATCCGATACCTTTCCAACTTCTTCCTCCGGCATTTTCCCCTCCTTTAGGCAAAGAGAGTTGAAGGGTTAATCTGCATAGCGTGGATGCAGACTTTTTGGTCTGTTTTTTTCTTAATATAAGAATGAGAAAATCATATGCAAGGGGAAAATTGAGTTTTTTGGTAGTTTCTTTCCGAAAGTCCCGCCAGAGAGGTGCCCGTACGGGCGCCCCAGAGACAGGACATTTTGAACCCATAGATGCAGTGTTCGAGCAACCCTGAATTATACGGTTCAGGGTTTGCCTCGCACAATGGGGGGGTGGTGAAAAAGATATAATCAGAGGCGGGATAAATTCCCGCCCTATGTGCGACAATGAAGAATGTAGATGGAAAATGATCGAAGACCCATTAAAGATGGTTGCCTGATCCTGTTGATGATACCTTTAGCATCTTATGAGATTTGAAGTCGTAGTTGCTCGATTCATCGGGCAAAAACAGTGTATCTGCAATATTGCTTCGTTAACCTGATCACCTCTGCCACTGGTTTACTTTGCTGGCATATTTTTCTACAAGCCTTTCTGCTTCACCCTCTTTTGTTGCCTCGGCGAATATATGGAAGGAAGCCTTTCTGCGATCCGGCATCACCAGCACCCAGGAGTCACAGTTCAGCACCCTTACTCCATCTATCAATTCACGTTTGCAATCCTGGGTGTGTTTTAAAAGCTCTCTCATCACCTGTCCCTTTTTTCCCCAGGAGCAGGTAACTGTTTGTTTGACCATGTGGAATTGATCCAGCTCCTTCCTCAGATGGGCCAAGCTTTTCTTGGGAGGGGCGGTTCCGCCAAAGGTGGAGTTGGAGAGAAGCTCCAAGATCTTTGCCACATTGAACATGGCATCTGCCCCCAGTTGGAATCCGGGGAAGATGAAACCTCCCTTTGTCCCTCCCACAAAGTCTACCTTTGAACTGGAAAGAGCGTCCATCATGGCTAAATGGTCATTTCTCACCCGGATCACTTTCACACCATAATCTGCGGCAATTCTCTCTACACCCATGGAAGCCACCACCGGGACAGCGATCTTACGTGCTCGAGTGGAGCCCAAGAAGAAGGAGGTGACTATCAGAAGTAACAGGTCAGGCTCAATAAACTGACCTTCCTCATCCACCACCGAAAGCTTCTCCGCTCCCGGATCAAAAAGAAAACCAACGTCCGCATTTACTGATTTCACTATGGAGGAGAGCTGTTGAATGGATCGAGAAAGCTCCTCATCTGAGCGGGAAAGCTTTTTGGGGTCCGGATAGGCGTTCAAGGAGATAACCTCACAACCTAAGGCTCCAATGATGGAGGGAAAGATCTCACAGGCGCCTCCATTGGAGTAGTCGACGACGACCTTAAACTGCGCTTTTCTGATCTGCTCGGAATCTATAGTCTTCAGGAAGTCCTCCCGGTAGGATTCGATCACCCGTTGTGGGAAATTGAGTTGTCCGGTCTCCTCCGGTGATGCTCTTCTGAAATCCTCCCGGAAGAAAAGCCTTTCCACCGACTTGGTTTTGGAGGTGGGCAGATCCTGCCCTCCTCCGTTGAAGAAGACTATATCGGTCTGCTTCGGGTCCAGGGGCGATCTTCTGGTATGAATCCCCCCCTGCTCTTTTCCTGACTTTAGTTCATATCTCACCACCGGAATGGGGAGGGTTCTTAAGTCATTCACATTCACTCCGGCGGAGAGCAGTCCGCATATTAAGGCTCGGCTGATCATTCGGGAGTTGCTGCCCGCATCTCTGCTGGTGACCACGGTTGAGCCCTTGCCCAGCATGGCTCCGTATGCCGCCCCCAATTTGACTGCAAACTCCGGAGTGAGTTCTAAGTTTCCCACCCCCATCACCTTGGCATCGGTGAAAAGCTCCCGGTTCCATCTCTCTCCCCACACCAGGCTGGAGGAGAGGATGGAGCCTGCCTCCACCCGCTTTCCGGGCCAGACCCTCACGTTGGCTTTTATTTTGGCACCTTTCTCAAGGTAACAGTTTTCGCTGATGATGGCATTTTCAAAAATTACCGTCTCTTCTTCGACTTTAGCATTGTTTGCCACAATCGCCTCAGTTAAAATACTTCTTTTGCCGATGGAGGTATCCTTCCAGATTACAGAGCGATCCAGATTCACGTCCTCTTCAATTTGCACATTATCACCGATAACCGAATTGGATACAAAACAATGGGAACCTATGTGGGCATTATCTCCAATGATCACCGTCCCCTTAAACTCAACTTTCTTCCCTACCTTAGCATTCTTGCCCACCCATAGACGGGCGTGTTCGCGGTGAAGCAAGTTGCCTCCGATATCCACTCTCACCCTTCCCTCCAGAATATCCTGATGTGCTTGAAAATATTCCTCCAAATTCCCCACGTCTCTCCAGTAATCTGAAGTTACAAATCCTAAAAGCCTTTGATCGGTGGAGAGCATATGGGGAAAAAGGTTCTTGCTGAAATCAAAGCTCTGCTTACCTGGTATTTCCTCTAACACCTCAGGCTCCAGAATGTATATCCCGGTGTTAACAGTATCGCTGAATACCTCTCCCCAGGTGGGCTTTTCCAAGAACCTGGATATCCTTCCGTCCTCTTGGGTAATCACCACCCCGTAGGAGAGGGGATTTTCCATCCGGGCAAGAACCATGGTTACTTTTGCTTTTTTCCCTTGGTGAAAATCGCATGCCGCTTTAATATCTATGTCCGTCAGCACGTCCGCTGAGATGACCAGAAATCTATCATCAAGCAGGCTCTGGGCATTTTTTACCGCCCCGGCGGTTCCATAATCCTCTTGCGCCTCTATATATTGTATCTTCACGCCAAATCTTGATCCATCTCCGAAGTAGCTTTTTATCGTTTCCGGCTGAAAATAAAGTAAAACTACCAGATCCACCACCCCATGATTTCTTAAAAGATTAATGATGTGCTCCATCATGGGTTTATTTGCCACATATACCATGGGTTTGGGGATGGTGCAGGAAAGGGGTCTTAAGCGGGTACCAAAGCCCCCCGCCATAATCACTGCCTTCATTTGTTTATTACTCCTTGAGAATTACCTTTTTAAAGAAAGCTGTAAAAAGGTAGCCTTTCCAATGCTGGAGTCAATTTGTGCTTTTTAGTCCACCTTGATAGAACTTTTGCCGCCTTACTTCTGATTTAGAATAAGATCATCAAATGTCTGAATCACGTCGCCAAAATCGCTAAAGGGGTAATGCTTGATATCCTCCTTCAGGCAGAACTTGCGTAAATCATTTTTGGCGAATACAATATCCGACTCTCTAACTACACACTTGTCCGACAATCCGTCCCCGATATATACGGTTTTTTGATTTTCACTTTTCAAATTTTTTAGGTGGTACTTTTTGCAGTTTCCGCAATTTCCGCATCCTCGATCAAAGTAGGGGAATTCTGGTTTGAGTTTATCTCCTTCAAATCTGAGAATGTTGGAGTAAAAGGGAAGCTTTTCCAATCCGAATTTTTTAAAAATCAGCTTTATGTAAAAATCCAGCCCATCACTCAAGATCACCAGCCTCAACCTCTCTCTTTTACAAAGATCGACAAAATCGAGAAATTTTTCATCGATTTTTTGAGAGAGGGCGAATTTTTTTAGCTCTGATTTAGTTATCTTTATCAAATCACATAATCTTTCCAGACATACCTTTGAGTTGATTTCTCCTTTCAGCCAAAGTGAGACGAACTTCTGACTCTCTTTCTTTGAGAAAGCGTCGAACAGGCGCGCCCCCACATCATTCTGGGTGATAGTCCCGTCGAAATCGACCAAAACCAGAGGGCTTTTTGAATTTCTCATGTTTGCCTGCTTCAAACTTGCCCTTCCACCTTTTTCGTTTAATCTTGAGGGTCAAAAAAGATTTGCCACAATGGTAAACAGAAGTATCAACATGACACCGAAAGCTATAGTGGCATATCTGAAATCCCTTTCAGCAAGAAAGGAGAATACTGCCACCACCACCCTCAGAAGAGGAGTTAGCACCATCAGCAGAATCCCCAGATTAACAATGGCGGTTGGCTTACCTCTGAGAAGATTCGAAAAAATATTAGAAAAACAAGGGCGGATTAAATCTTGGAGATGATTGTGGGGATGTGTCTGAAGGAAGAACATACCCAGTCCCAAGATTAAAAATCCAGCGGAGCAAAAGGAGCCTATCAAGAGAATAGTGCTCACGTAAGCATAGACTTTTTCTTTTTTGTCTGTCATAAGACCTCAAAATAAAAGATGAAGCCCCAATCCTTTAAACAGCATCTCCAAAGATAGATACAAAAGAACAAATACGAATGCTTTCTTGAGATATTCTGCTTTTATTTTTGGAAGAAGACGTGATCCCAGAGTAGCTCCAAAAAAGACTCCCAGCATGGTGGAGCCAGCCACCAGGGGATGAATTTCCCCTCGAGAAAAATAGACGAATGCGCCGGCACTGGCGGTCACCCCGATCATGAAATTGCTGGTGGCTACCGCAGTCTTGAGTGGCACTCTCATCAGAAGATACATCACCGGAACCTTTATTATGCCCCCTCCCACCCCTAAAAGCCCGGAGATGTTACCGGCAAAAAACGAGGCACCCATGCCCAAGGGAAGATGGGTAATATTGTATGACCCGTCCCGATTGTCAAAATTACTCGCAGTTCTGGTCTCGTCTCCCCTGGATCCATCGGGTTTTCTCCGTAACATTGTCCAGGCAGTGTAGGCCAAAAGGGAAGAAAAGAGGATAGATAAAATTTGAGGTCTCATGATCCCTGCTATCACCCCACCAACAACGGCTCCCAGCGTGGTTGCCAGCTCCAGAGTCATCCCCAATCGTATATCGGTTAGACGTTTTTTTACATACAGACTTGCTGCTCCGGAAGACGTGGCGATCACGCACACAAGAGATGCTCCAATAGCTTCCCTCATGGGCACACCGAACACCAAAGTCAACATGGGAATGATAAGAACACCCCCTCCCAATCCCAGAACTGACCCTAAAAGCCCGGCAAGTATTCCTCCCACTATCATAAAGAAAAAATCCGACATCTTATCTTCGCTTCCTTGACCTCTGCTCAGTGTGGGATGTTATCATCCCACGGCATCAGGGGAGATGATAACATACGCCCTTGGGCAAAATTTAACAAAACAAACGCATTTATTTCTTATATAAAGTTACCTCTTCTCGCAGAAGAGAAGAGGGGATTCGTATGAATGTGCGTCTCGCACTTCGCCGGACAAGCATGCGTAAGGTTTAGGGAAAATCAAATAGAATGTACCCAAAATTTGTGCGTTTGTATTAATCAGAGAATCTTTGGATTTTGTATTCACTTTGCACTCAGCAATTTTTTATACTCCTCCGGACTGGACAGAATCTGAATTGCCTTCTTGATCTGGGGATGGTGTTTGAACCACACCCCTTCATACTTGGCGTTTTGTCCGTATAGTTTGACTAAGACGTTCTCCCTTATTTCGGATTTTATATAATCTTTTGAGAGATCGAAATCTTTTTCTTTCTCAATATTTAAAAGCTTTTCCAGCACCTCTATTTGCTGATTTACCGCCTCCGATCTTTCCTCTTCTGTCACTGCCTCCTTCAGCTTCTCCAATTCCAGCTCGGATGAGGTCTGGTAGCTGAAGCCTCTGGTTGTGAGAAATTGTTTGAATTCAGAAAACATGGCATCATCCACCTCGAAATCTCTGGGGAGAGAGGGATGGGTGGCGGTGTAGTGAACGGCGAAATCGAAAAATGAAAGCTTAGCCAAAAGGTTGTATTCAAGGGGCGATAGATTCTCATAAGGGACGACCACGTCCGGTACGATTCCTCCGTCACCATACACCACTCGTCCCTCTTTGGTGAAGAACTCGGGTTTTGTCTGGGTAGTATCTGTCCTGTGGCTATTTGCCTCTCTATCCTCCTGAACTGAAATTATGGTGTTGTTCAGATCCTCTGGCTTCTGAATGCTTCTCCCGGAAGGCATTAAATATCTGGCGGTGGTGAGCTTCAAACCGGCACCATCTTTCAGCTGGACCACATTCTGAACCAGACCCTTTCCAAAGGAGGTATCTCCTATTATCACTCCTCTATCCCAGTCCTGAATGGCTCCAGCCACGATCTCCGATCCGGATGCGGAGCCTTCATCTATCAACACAGCCAAAGGAAGATCAGAGAAGAGAGGTTTGCCAAACGAATAGAATTCTTTGTTCTGGCTTATCATCTTTCCTTTGGTCTCCACCACCAGCTTGTCCGGCTCAAGGAAAACACTGACAACCGCAATAACTTGAGAAAGAAGGCCACCGGGATTTCCCCTTAAGTCCAGAATCAAGCCCCTTATATCTTCTCTCAAAAGTTCACTTACCGCCTCTCTTAACTCGTCGCCTGAAATATCGGAGAAACGATTTAACCTGACGTATCCGATTCCTTCACCAGCCAGTCCATAATAGGGAACTGCTCTTAGGGAGATCACGTCTCTTTGGATGGCGTATTCCATCGGTTCACCGATACCTTCCCTTTCAATGGTGATGTGAACCACTGTTCCTCTCTTCCCTCTGAGCTTCTTCACCGCCTCCTCCACGGTGATGCCTTCAGTGGAGACGCCTTCAATCTTTATGATCCTGTCTCCGGCTTGAATTCCCATTTTTTCTGCCGGCGTATCTTCCAGAGGCGAGATAACGGTGAGCCATCCATCCTTGATGGCGATCTCTATCCCCAATCCCTCAAACTGACCATGAGTATCCTCCAGGAGAGCATCATACTGCTTTGGATCCAGATATTCGGAGTAGGGATCGAGAGCCTCCAGCATCCCCTTGATTCCCGCCTTGATTAAGTCTTGGGGATTCACATCCTCCATATAGTGAGAGTTTACCACCGAAGCCACCTGGCTGAATTCCTCAAGATTTGCGTAAAAATTATCGGTTAAAGCATAGACCAGCCCCCCGATCAGAAGACCGATTACAGCTACGGCCAAAATCAGGGCACCTTTTTTAATCTTTATGTATTCTCCCTTCATAATCAACCTCCAAAGATTTGGCTTATTTTGTTTAAATCATTCTAATTTAGTTCTTATGATCAATGCTTTTTAACCAGATGCTTCATATTAATTGACGATCTCCCTGATTGTATCGTCTTTGTATTAGTTGTTCGATTTATGGTTCGACAGTTCGGCAAGTCCCGCACAGTGCGGGACAAAGTCGAAGGACAAGCTCACCACCCCGAGTAAAACCTCAGGGTCGAAGGATCGAGCCAAAAAATGCCCAATGAATTGGGCAACTCCAAAATTGAAGCTCTGGTAGGGGGCAGGGGTCTGACCCTTCAGGGCAGGCCTTTCCTTCGACACTGAGTCTCAGGACGAAGTGCAGGACGAGCCCCTGTCCCAGCACAAGGTGATAGATCGAGCATCCACACCAGATTATTTTACCTCATTTATCTTGTGACTTGCCTGATTTACTCAAGAAAGAATCCACCACCCTCCTCACCTTTTGCCAGGTTTTGTAGATATTCTCAGTCCCATCCACCACTTTTATTCTTTTTCTGTTCTGCCGGGCAATGGTTAAATATCCTTCTCTTATCCTTTGATGAAATTCGAGCCTCTCCTTTTCCAGACGATCTCTTTCTATTTTTTCCTTCTTTCTTCTTTTAAAAAATGTTTTAACTGACACATCCAGAAGTATGGTTAAGTCAGGCGAAAGTCCGAATGTGGAGATATTGTTTAAGGATTTTATCATCTTCTTACTCAGACCTCGACCATAACCCTGATAGGCCAAGCTGGAGTCTGAGTATCTGTCGCAGATAACCACTTTCCCCTCTTTTAAGGCAGGCAGAATCACTCTCTGGGTGAGCTGAGACCTGGCGGCTTCATACAGCAAAAGCTCGGTTAGGGCAGTCATCTCTGAGTTCTTTCTACTCAACAATATTCTTCTAATTCTTTCGGCTATCCTATCTCCTCCCGGCTCCCTTACTACAAGCACCTCGTAGCCATTTCTTCGCAGGTAGGAGCCAAGCCTCCGTGCCTGGGTGGTTTTACCACAGAAGTCTATCCCCTCAAAAGTTATGAAAAATCCATCCATGTCTGAATCGAAAGAACAAAAGCTAACAGAGAAAACAAAGAGGTGGGTATAGTTCCAACCACCTCTCTGAAATGCTTTAGTTATTTTTTCAAACGGAGTTCTATCTTTTCGCCGGTCTCTTGGTTTTCAAAATCTTAGACTTTTTTTCTTTCTTGCCATATTTCTTAATGAACTCTTCGGTTAGGATGCGCGCTTCCTCATCAGTATACTGCTTGGGTGGCGATTTCATAAAATAAGAAGATGAGGCATCCATGGCTCCAGAGAGCTTTTGATTTAAAGCCAATTTACAGCATCTCACCGCATCTATCACCACCCCGGCGGAGTTGGGGGAGTCCCATACCTCTAATTTAAACTCCACGTTTAAGGGGACGTCACCGAAGGTTCGCCCCTCCATCCTTATGTAAGCCCATTTTCGATCGGTCAGCCAGGCTACATAATCGGAGGGTCCGATATGCACGTTGGTAGCACCTATATCGTAATCCAGTTGGGAGGTAACCGCATTGGTCTTGGATATTTTTTTTGATTCCAGCCGGGATCTCTCCAGCATGTTCAAAAAGTCGGTGTTTCCCCCTACGTTTAATTGAGAGGTTCTCTCCAGCCTCACTCCCCTGTCCCGGAAAAGCTTGGTTAAGACCCGGTGGGCTATGGTGGCTCCCACCTGAGATTTGATATCATCGCCGATAACCGGCAAGCCTCGATCAATAAAACGCTTCTGCCAGTATTTCTCTCTGGCGATGAAGACCGGGATGCAGTTGACGAAGCCACATCCAGCATCCAGAACCTGTTCTACGTACCATTTGGTCGCCTCTTCGCTTCCCACCGGAAGATAGCTGACCACCACATCCGTTTTGGTATCTTTAAGTATCTTAACTATATCCGCGGTAGGACCGGGAGCTTTCTGAATTATCCTGGAAAGATATTCTCCCAGTCCATCATGGGTCATCCCCCGGTGGACTGGAACTTTAAGGCGAGATACCGAACAGAACTTATACGTATTGTTGGGATAGGTAAAGATGGCTTCGGCAAGATCCTTTCCTACCTTCTTTTTGTCAATGTCAAAGGCGGCAGAGAATTCAATATCTCTTATGTGATACCCCCCTAAATTAACGTGCATCAATCCAGGGACAAAATCTTTTTCCTTGGCGTTCTTGTAATACTCCACCCCCTGGACGAAAGAGGAAGCACAATTCCCCACGCCAATTATGGCAACCCTTACCTTATCCATATCTTTTCCTTTCTAAAAAAGCCTGTCCGTGGTTTGGCTAAACGTAAATTATTGCTTGAATCAATTTATTTACTTTCCAGTCTCTTGAGTTCATTTCGAATGAAGATTATCCTCTGTATCACGGTGATATTGGCAAGGATGGTGATGAACCAGATGGTAGCTATCATAATATATATCCCGATCCCAGGGATAGCACCTAGAAGGGAACCAATGACTAAGTAAGTTACCCTTTCCTCTCTTTTCATTAGTCCCACCTTACACTCAATCCCCAGTCCCTCTGCTCTTGCCCGGGTGTAGCTCACCATAAAGGAGCCGGCGATGGTGAAAAATATCAGGTAAACCACATGACTGTGCTTATCATGAAAAAACATAGCCAGTCCCAAAAACAGCAGAACCTCGGAGTACCTATCGATGGTGGAATCCATGAGAGCACCGAATTTCGATATTCGGTTGGTCTCCCGAGCCAATCTCCCGTCCAATACATCACAGGCACCCGCCAGCAACACCATCACTCCAGCGGAGAAAAAATATCCCTGCCGAAAGAAATTGAAAGCCAAGAGGCTAAGCATTAGTCCGGAAAAGGTGACAACGTGAGGGTGAACCCTTAAGCCTATCAGAAGTTTAGCGATAGGCTCGATGACCGTATCAAATCCGCGGACCCAGTGTTTGTTTAAAAGCTTAAGTTCTGCCATAGTCATGGATTTTTACTTTTGTTTACCCCAAAGATCAAAGTTCCTCCATTTTCACGCTCTATAATATCAGTCTCATCTGGTTAAGTCAAGTGAAAATTCCTTCTCCACCATTTCTTGTTTTGGAAAAGTGGTTTTTTTCTTGATAAATCTATCGCATAAAAGGAGGCTTCCCCATCCCACCAGAAGTCCGGCAACCACATCGGAAACGTAATGGAATCGACCATAGACCGTGGCAACCAGAAGGCTTGCCACCAAAGGGGAGATCAGATAATATAAGAGACGATGATGCCTTCTGGCATATACTAAAACCACCAATGCCACCGCCGCATGAGAGCTGGGCATAGCCCCCCCTTGTATTCCCGCCACATTTATTAATCTTTGTGCCAGAGAGGTAAAAAATCCACCGTTTATCTCTACCTGATGAATACTCGCCAGAGCAAATCGGGGACCCTCCACCGCAAAGAGAATGAATCCCAGATATGAGATATAAAAAGCCACCGACGAGGTGAAAAGCAGATTATCGAATTCCTTGATTTTACTTTTGAAGAAAAGTCCCGCTCCTAACATCGCCAGAAGAAAATAGTAGAAGCAATACGAGAACATCAAACATTCATTCAGTTCAAAGCAGACAAACTTCTGTAACCAAATCGTAGGATAGATGCCCAAAACTGCCAGTTCCAGTTGGTTTATGAAAGGATCGAAAACTCGAGGAAAAATAAGGTGAACCAAATGTCTGGTCTCCTCATAGAGCAGGATAAAAAATATCAGAGGATACCAGTGACGGAAAAAGAACATCCATCGGCTGTCTTTGTGATTCAACTCGTTGGCTATAAGAACAACTGCCACACAGATGCCCAAATTTAACGCTATGTAAGTCGTCCAGTTGGAAAGATTTGCATGAAAGAACAGAATCAAAAGACTCAAAACCGCCATGTAGATAAAGGTGGCTTTATCCACCAGAAAATATTTGCGATCATTTTTGTCTGTCATCGCACCTAAGAACCTGTCCAAAAATTCCAATTACCGTCATTGCGAGCGAGCCGACGCTCCCGTCTGGGAAGCGAAGCAATCTCGCTTTTATATAAAGCAATGGGTTAGAGATTGTTTCGTCGTCCATATGGACTCCTCGCAATGACATTTAAGGTTTTTTTCGACCACTCCCTAAATTGGGTGAAGCTGGTCTTAAATAGACTTTCCCTACTCCTTTCCTTCGATCAAAATGACCAACTCTCCCTTAATCTTGTGTTCCCCCAGTGACTTTCTGATCTCCTCTGGTGTACCTCTTAAGATTTCCTCAAACTTTTTGGTCAGCTCTCTTGCCACCACCACCCTTCGCTGTCCTAAGATCTCAGATACGTCATTCATCATCTTGGCGAAACGGTGTGGAGATTCATAAAAGATAAGAGTTCTTTTCTCCTCGTGCAATTCTTTAAGCCTTTTCCGCCTCTTTCCCGGCTTGGCTGGCAGAAATCCCTCAAACGCAAATCTATCTGTGGGAAGCCCGGAGACCACCAGGGCAGAGAGAAAAGCGGTAGCCCCGGGAATCGGCACCACTTGTATGCCTTCCCGGATGGCCAGTTGAACCAGATAATAACCCGGATCGGAGATGCCTGGTGTTCCGGCATCCGAGGTCACCGCCACTGACTGGTTGGCTTTAAGACGTTTGATCAAAAGGGGCGCCTTTCTCTTTTTGTTAAAATCATGATAGCTGATTAGACGCTTTTGAAGATTGTAATGTTTCAAAAGCATGCCGGTGTGGCGGGTGTCCTCCGCCGCTACCAGGTCGACCTCCTTGAGCACTCTCAGAGCCCGCAGGGTTATATCCTCCAGATTGCCGATAGGCGTGCTTACTAGATACAAAACGCCCGGCTCCACAGACGTTTCCCCGGCAGAGGCGGGACTTTCAGCTTTATCCGAATTTGGATCCATAGGATCAGATTTGTTCATCAATTAAAGCCCACTGGAATCAATAGATCAACTGTAACCACGTCAGCGAACCGCACAACCGCTGATATGATGAAATCGGACAGTTTTTATTATGTTCTTGCTGTTCATACGTATCCTCTAACGATCTGCGGCTCAGCGGAGCGAGGGCACTTCACCACTGAACTCTGATAAACACTCCTGAGTTAATTTTATCGACAAAACCTTAAAAAACAAACCCAAACTGCCCTCGCTTTCGTTGCAACAAAAGTTAGCCGCTGAGGAGCACATACTTAAGCTGAAAAGTACTAGCGTGTTTGATAAGACTACTATGGAACAGGTATTGATACAACCCGCGGAGAGTAAATCTCCATGTTAGAAAGTAACTTGAAAAAATCAGTTGAGTTACAGTCATAGGTAATCAAAAGTTTTTTATTTTTCTTATTGTAAAATTGAATATGTTCTCTCCCTGCGTAACAAAAGTGATTCTTATCGTACTTAGCTGTACCAGGGGATTGTTCAGGGGTCGTGTAGATAACGATTGCTTCAGACCATGGACCAATGAGTTCGGGAGCAGTGTGCATAACAATCTTATTACTCAGAAATCTGGGTCCGTAAACCATGATCCATTGATTCAAATCCGCATGATAACGAACACTGCCACCTATAACATCTTTTATTACTGGATATGCATCCTCTGGATTAAATCCATGCTTCCACAACATATCTTTTGCCAGATATTCCACATATTCCTTCGGATTGTAAAGCTGCGCAAGTGGGAAGCGTGTAAGGAATGTCTTTTCCTCTGGTTGACTAGTGAAGACATACAAATGCTCACCATGTTTAACCCAACTTTTCCAACTATCAGTATCGAAAACTGAAGACCACGGTATGAGCTCAACCGTCCATTTATCTGGGGTTGTCATTTTATAATTCGATATCTTCGCCAGAGTTGCACCTATATGTGAAAAATCGAATAATTCATCTGGAGCCGCGTCATATTTTGGCCCTACCTTACTTAGTGCGACATACAGATCGTTTTTGTAAACAAACACCCCCTCAGGCCAATATTTGTATCGATCGGTATGCGATTCAAAGAAAGGTTGTTGATTGTCTGTATATTGTTTTCTCCAAAAGTATTCAATGCGCCATCCGTTTTCCTTATCACATGTAGAAATTGCTACGGTATTTGAGACCATATGAGAGCCTTGGCGCGAGCGCTGATCTTTTGTGCCAACGAAGGTATCAGAAAATATCCACAAGATTTGTGTTCGAGAAATGGGAATTGATATTGCAGCGTCTCCACCAAGCCACCCATCTTTATAAGGAAAGCCTGCTTCACATTCCGGAAAGGCCGTAGCAAAATTATAATTCGAATAATCCTCAAAATTAACCTTAGTAGTTGAACCAAAGCTTTTGTCTCTCGCTGGAGAGGTGAGTATAGTATCTGATTCCAGACGATGAAGTAAAAGTGGGGCATCAAAAAAGTTTTCATGGTTGTGATACTTCAAAAATATCTCACGTAAATCCTCGTTTGAGGCAGTAAGCAACAGACCTTTCTCAGACCGTTCGTAATCCTGAATCAACCTCTTTTTAACTGCCATATCATAAAACCAACCATAGCTGAGGGAAGCGGCATGCAATGTATCTTCATGAATCGATATGCTGTAAAAACTATGAATCCTAATGAAATGGTCTCGGTAAAAATCATTATCCTTCTCAAGTGATTGTGGAAAAATATCCAATATAAGCTGATCTGCAAGCTGAGTAAGAACGGCTTCAAATTTGAAAGAATTTCCTTCAATAGTGTGGATAAGATGATAAAAGTTGTCCCCTGAGCGTCGAAAAGTGAAGGTATCGCCAAATTCATTATACCACGTGCCATTCAATGCTGATTCTACAACTGCATTTTTCTCAGTAAACAATGGGTGCAAGGATTTCACTTCTTCAGCAATGATAATCAGAGGCGTGATAAACACAGCCAAAGTTGTCAGAATTAAATATTTAAATGTAAGCATGTGATTTTGTAATTAATTTGGCGGCTAACGGCCAGCAACTGAGCAGTCCCGATTTATCGGGATTTGCTCCAGTTGCGTGTTATACGCCGTTTTAAGCATTTAATCCTCTTGTATCCAGTATTTTCAAACCAAACTATACTCCAAAATGCTCACCGGCTATCTCCATTGTGGAAATTAACTCGCTTCCTTTGTCTCTAATCGGTCACGAGACAAAAGCCAGCAGATTAGAAACAAAAGTCCTGGGACAGCTGTACCCTCAATGAACGGATTTATATCAAGGCTTCCACCGGATATTAGCATTGTCACATGGAAACAGATTACGCTGCCGACCGCAATCATTCCTCCCAGTCCTTCCCACTTCCAAGCGATAATTAAACCTATGAATACACCGAAAGGGAAAAAGAACAGTCCAACTATCTCACCAAGCGTAAGTGGGTTCGTTTCTTGTGGGCAGAACAGTTGCGGAACAACCATAAGCAATATAAACGCTATGCTTATAATACTCAGAATTCTTGCGATCCATCGGATAACACTAATCGTCCGATTCTTATTTTTCAAATCATTCATTTGATCTTCACCTCCTCTCGGTTTTTTGAAGTGGTGTATAACGATTTGCGTTTTGAGCTCCGCAACGATAATAACGCACAGCAGATTCGATTTTGTAGGGACTTTCGAGGATGCTTGGAATGCTGGAATTCGCTCCGAGCCCTTGCGTCCGCTGCAAACGCTGGTTAGCCGGTAAGTTCCATAATCCGTGTATTTATACGAGACTGAAAACCCTACCTTAACTACAAGCTATAATCATTGAACGAGACGATATTGACCACCATTTAAGATTAAGCCAAGCCACTTTTTTAATTACCTGGTAAACCTTTTTCGAAAATGTTTGAAAATCCATTTGTGTACTTTAAAGGGCTGATAATAGTCTTTGAGAGTAAAATTACATGTTGAAAAACATTTCAGGCTACACGTTTCTTTCAAAGCATTTAAGCGTTCTGGATTATATTGGTAATTAAATATTGTACCCCAATCTTGGCCAGAATCATATTGACCAAAACACGGTGCAATTTCGCCATCGATACCAATAAATAAGGAATTTTGTCCGGCACGACAATCCCAGGGTTTCATCTTCATCCGAATAAAATCTTTCATGGCTTTTAAATGTTCGATTGAATTAACCATAACGTAACCGCTTTTGTTCCTGTCTATTAACCAACCCAGCAGGTCATCAACCTCTTCCCAATCTTTAGGCGTAATCCACAGGTCAGATCCTCGATGTTTGAAATGATCTCGTTCTACAATGTGCGGTTCATTAATGTGATAGTCCGTCGCAACACCATTATCGTGAGCTATCTCTGTCAACATTTTTACATCCTTGAAATTTTTACTTGTAATATTGATGTTAAAGAAAATAAGATATCCATATTTTTTCTGTTGCTTTACCAAATATCTGAACTGGGGTTCAATACACATTAGACTTTTTGGGAGTCCAGGTTTTTCTGTAACACAATCAACTGCCACATTGATCGCCGCCACATCGGCTGAGCCAATTTCATCGATAAACTCCTCGTCCATCAATATGCCATTAGTTGGTAAGTAAACGAAAAATCCATTCTTACTTCCATATTTAATAACTTCTAATATAAAGTTCTTTCGTACCAAAGGTTCTCCTCCCATTATAGCAACAACCCGACAGCCCACCGATTTTAAAAAATCAATGGATCGTTTCGCAGTTTCGAGTGTCATACCTTCTTTTTGATTATTCCATGCCCAACAGTAATGACAGTCAACATTACACTTCCAGTCAGTGAAAAGGTATGAAAGAAGTGGTCGAAATTCTTTCGAATAATATCTAGATTGCAAGTAGGGAATAAACCAACGGCGAATTGCCTTTATTAGATTCTTGGTTTTATATTCAGCTTTTTGTAGTTTTGGCACTATTATTACCTCCATTTTCTCATTCACAATTTTGCGAAATAGACGAGCTTGAGATGAGAAAGGGAGCCTCCTTAAAACAGGATTGTTATTATTGAATTCCCCTGATAAACTGAATTACCCCACTGGCATTCATGCCAGATTTACCAATACGCTGAATTGATAAACGAACCCTAAATTATATTTACTCTGAAAGCCCAAAAGTTCTGCCGCACCTAACGGCTGCGAGCTCAGTCGCCCGCGTTAGCGGGTCGGCTATAGCGTCAAGTTATACTCCAACCTCAGTTCTCAGGAATTTGAGTTAAAGGCTCAGACTTCTCTAATAAGAAAAAACTCCTGGCAAAAGGAGCCCCCTTATGGCGGCAAAATCTGCTCAGCTTTTGCGAAACGAGAATCTTAGGTCCAAGCTCTCTGAATATTTGCTCCCATCGTTTCTGGCGATAGAAGCCAAACCACTCATTGCTCTTTATTTTTCTCCTATAGCCCGTACCATGAAGATAGGAGAAAAGTCGATCAATCGGATTGCGAGGGGTGTCCTCTAGTATAAAGAGCTTTCCTTTGGTGACTCGAACTGCCTCTTCCAAAAGAAGCCTCTTTTTTTCATTGGGCACATGATGTAACACGAAGCTCAGTATCACAATGTCGAACCAGCAATTCTCGAAAGGGATATTGACACCATTATAAAGCTCGAACCTCTTTGTCTCAAATTCTCGAAGATCCAGGATATCTATGTTGTGTACAGAGTCATAGCCGGTTCGTTCCAAAAAATACCCCACCTCTCCAGTACCACAACCAATATCAAGAATAGTATTTTCTGGCTTTACATGTCTCATAAGGAATCCTAACGTGTGGACACAATCTATGCTCATGTTTTCCATCGCAAACCTTTATAATATGGCGTGTAAAAGAAAATTAAACTATATCGGCTGGGCTTCTGATTCCCATTCCTTTGTTTATTACATGAGTGTAAATCATAGTCGTTTTAACATCTTTTCCGCCTGAGGCGGTCAGACGACCGCCGGCTTGGGCAGATCTGCCTTTGGCAGAATATCCTAATAACTACTGAACTTTTCCTATATCGTATCCTGCCTCTAACAAATGGTTCGCAAATGAATGTCTAAAGGTATGACAACTTGCCTGTTTTACTATTCCTGCCTTTCTTATTGCATGTTTTACTGCCTTTTTCAAGACTGTCTCCGATAAACCTCCCAAGAACTCTCCTATCTCTGGCTGAGGTCGGGCTTCGTCAGATTTCGGTTCCTTTTCCGGCTATCTTTTGAAGTGCTTAAGAAAAAAGGGAGAACCACCGAAAATAATCTTTTGGGTCGAAGATAGAAAGAAAGGTTAGCTCTCCAAAAGAGTTTCTTTAACTGCTTGGCCGAAAGCTTGTCCAGCCTAATCACCGGATCGCCACCCCAGAATTTGCTCCAGTTTGTGGTCAAAAGACGCTTTTTTACCTTCTCATAAAGAGCGGTGCCGGGATAGGGGGTGAGGATGCCGAACTGAATGAAGTCGGGATTCAATCTGTTGGCAAATTTTATGGTCTGTTTGATCATCTTTTTGGTTTCGTTTAAGGCGCCGATTATAAAACTTGCCCAGACGGTGATTTTGTATTTTTTCAAAATCTCCACCGCTTTGAAAGCTTTTTCCACATCCAGATCTTTACCGAATTGGTCTAACACCTCCTGGCTTCCACTCTCGAAGCCCATGAAAACCTGCTTCAATCCCGCCCGCGCCATTAATTTGACCACATCCTCATGCTTCACCACCGAGTCCACCCGGGAGAAGGCCCACCAGTGTATGTCCCATTTTCTTTGCAAAATACTTTCACAGAATTTGATCATCCTTTTAGTACTCAGGGTGAAGTTATCATCAAAGAAAGCCACTGCCCGGTAACCATATTTTTTTCGCAAGAAATCCAGCTCATCCATCACGTTCTCCACCGAGCGGGTGCGCCAGGTTCTCCCGAAGAATTGGGAACAGGCACAGAACTCACAGTTGAAGGGACAACCTCTGGAGGTTAAAGCCGCTGTCTGTAAACGACCACCCAGACTGGTAGTATAGCGGGAAAGTGGCAAAAGGTCTCGAGCCGGCAGGGGCAAAGAATCTAAATCCTGGATCAAAGGTCGGTTGGGAGTACGAATCACCTCTCCTTCAGATACAAAAGAGATCCCCTTAACCTCCTCAAAGGAGTTCCCTTCCTCTATGTGTTGCACTAAATCCCGCATGGTCATCTCTCCTTCTCCTCTCACTATGAAATCGAACAATCCGGTAGAAAGGGCTTCCGAATCGAAGAAGGTGACGTGCTGTCCACCGGCTACCACCGTCTTTTTATTCTGTTTAGCCACTTCAGCGATTTTCAAAGCAATGGGATAACGCATGGTGTCGACCGAAATGCCCACCACATCGAACTCATGGTAAGGCAGGGTCTTATAATCCAGAGGTTCCACATTCAGATCCGCTATCTTCACCTGATGCCCACCCTCCCGTAATACTGCGGCGATATATGCGATGCCCAGAGGCGGGGTTTTCAATCTCAGAAAGTGGTAGATGCTTCCGGCAGGTGGATTTATTAAAAGAATCCTCATCGACTAAACCTCCCCCCGAAGGAAAACCCTATGGTTTTCTCATAGGGAACTCCGACGAAGTAAGGGCGATTCATGAATCGCCCATACTAACCGTTTTTTTTGGGTAAGGTATTTTTGCAATCTCTGGCAGTTTTCTTTTGAACTCATTTCTTTTCATGATGCCGACCATCTTTTTAATAAAATCAGATTTATATCCCAGCCTCTTCAGTCTGGCGGAGCCGTATTTTTTATCCACCAGATAATATAAAAACCTGTCCATCTGCTCGTAGGTTGCTCCCAGTTCTTTCTCGTCTGTCTGTCCCTTCCATAAGTCTGCGCTGGGGGGTTTGTCTATGATCTTCTGAGGAACTCCCAACTCCTTAGCCAAAAGCCGCACCTGAGATTTGTATAGATCGCCGATGGGGTTGAAGGCGTAAGCAGCATCGCCATACAGGGTGCAGTATCCCAAAAGAGTCTCGGTCTTGTTGCCGGTGCCGATGACCAAAGCATTTTCCTTAGCGGAGAAGTCATAAAGGACAGACATCCTCTCCCGGGCCAATTTATTTCCTTTTCGAATGCGGTTTCTGTCTGGGAAGCGCCGATAGTAGGAATCTATCATGGGGGTGATATCAATTATTTTACTTCTTATCCCCAAAGTCTTTACAACCTCCCTGGCGTCCCTGATCGCCTCCGGCTTGCTATCTTTGTAGGGGAGTATTAGGGCTAAGACGTTTTTTCTCCCCAGAGCCCTACAGGCCAAATATGCCACCACAGTTGAATCCAATCCGCCGGAGAGCCCCAATACCACCTTTTTGAAGCCGGATTTTGAGCAGAAATTCCTGATGAAAGATATCAGTATCTTTGAAAGTTTCCTTGTGTCTAAATCCAGATAAGGCATGATCACATTCCCATGTAAGATTTTTCAAAAAATACAATAAGTCTATGGTTTTAGCAACAGAAAATTTTCAAAAATTTATGGTCAGGGTAAATTGGGATTTTGATTCCTTATCCCAAAAAACAAATGAACAACAAAGTGAAAAAGTCAAGTGTCGTAAACATAGTTGCAAAGCTACAGGCAGATATAGGATTGTCTGTTCGCAAATATGGGGAAGAAAATAACTCCCGAGTTTGTCTCAGGCAAAAAGCCCTTTTAAAAATGCTTGTTCAGATGCTGGATTTTCCGTATAATAATGGTAATATGATCGGTCAGCAGATTGCCTTTCAAGGATTTTGACGTGCGGTCAAGCAGATGAAACAAAACAAAAGACACACTATTATAATAACCCTTCTTTCTACTCTCCTTTTCTCTTTAATCTGGCATCTTAATTCCTCTGCTGTCTGTCTTGAGCCGGAGGTGGTAGAGAAGCTCAGAGAGGAGGGAAGGCTGGAGCAGTGGATGAATCGATGGGAATCAGCAAAACAGCGTGAGATGTACGAGATGGCTCCCCAACAATTAGCCAGGTTGGTGAGGAGGAGTTTCGGCGATGTCGATACTCTAAGACCCTTGGTCCTCTGCGTTGATTTCAGCGATAATGTGCATGGTAAGACTACCGGCGCCTTCGATACACTACTTTTCAGCAAAGATTTCGAACTCTCCACCGGCAGCTTCAGGGACTATTATCTGGAGAATTCCTACGGACAGCATGATCCTCAGGGGGGTGTATACGGATGGGTGAGAGCTCCTCAGACTTATTCCTACTATACGTGGGGTGCAAGTGGGTTAGGGGATCTACCTCACAATGCTCAGCAGTTAGTTCAGGATGTATTGGCTGCCGCTGACCCTTATGTGAATTTTGCGGAATATGATTATGATGGAAATGGATGGATCGACGGGTTGATTGTTGTGCATGCCGGTCCCGGTGCCGAGGAGACGGGCAACGATTGGCACATCTGGTCACATCGCTGGGTAATCAACCAACAAATTAGAGACGGCGTTTGGATATCCTCTTACACCATGCAGCCGGAAGTGCATGCAAACGGATCTTTAATCGACATTGGAGTTTTCTGCCATGAGTGGGGACATGATCTGGGGATTCTCTGGGAGGAATACGATAGAGACTACAGCTCATGGGGATTGGGTGATTGGAGCGTGATGGCAACCGGTTGTTATAATAACGGGGGGAAAACTCCGGCACATCACAGTGCCTACTGTAAGTATTTCTTGGGATGGACAAATGTCATCACGGTCGGGTCAAATCAGACCAATGTGGAAATAATTCAAGCTGAGACCTCCCCTGTTTCTTATCGTCTCTGGACCTCAGGAAGTGTGGGCAGCCAGTTCTTCATGGTGGAGAACAGGCAGAAGACCGGTTTTGATTCACACCTCCCGGGAAGTGGCTTGTTGATCTACCAGGTAGACGTGAACAAGCCCGGAAATGACCTTGAATGGTGTCCGGGAAACCCGGCTTCGTCCCATTTCAAGACTGCTCTGGAGCAAGCAGATGGAGATTTTAAGTTAGAGGGATGCTATGGAGATTCGAACCAAGGAGATTGGGGAGATCCTTTCCCGGGGTATCAAAACAAGCCAGCTTTCGACGATACCACCACTCCCAGTTCACACGACTATTATGACGATCCCACTCAGGTGGCGGTATGGAACATCTCCGATTCAGATTCGATGATGTATGCTAACATGGATATCCTTTGGTCCCGACCCTGCCTGTTTTTAGATAGCTTTATAGTGGACGACTCTCCGCCCGGAGGAGATGGAGACGGCAGACCCGAAGGTGGGGAGACGGCAGAGATCTACCTCACCATCTCCAATATCTGGCTACCCATAAACAATACCACCGTAACTGCATCTGCAGATACTGAGGGGATAGTCTTTACCGATCC
>LJUX01000028.1 GCA_001304155.1 candidate division Zixibacteria bacterium SM23_73_3 | reverse complement strand
CCAAAATGGTTGGAAATCAACCCTGGGTGAGGAATGCCCCCCTGTCTTTGATATTCTGTATTGACTTCTGCCGGATCAAAAGATGGGCGGCCATGTTTGAGACCGACTTCAAAGGAGAGAAAGCATTCTTACCCTTCCTGATAGCATACGCCGATCTTATGTGTGCTGCCCAAAACGTTGTGATTTTAGCTCAGGGAACTGGGCTCGGGTCGGTATACATTGGCACCATTCTGGATGTTATAGACAAAGCCAGGAAATATTTCACCATTCCAGAGTATGTGATTCCCATGATGGTGCTGTCCATCGGGTATCCCAAATCCGTTCCAAAAAACATTCCCAAATTAAAGCGGGATGTTATGGCACACAAAGAAAGATACAAACAATTGAGTGATGACGAGATCAAGACAGCTTTTGAAGAAAAATACGGAAATTTCGAAGATAATGTGGAGAAGTATTTCCAAAGGGCTTTTGTTGAAGCGGTGGAAGCAGATAAGCAGCAAAATCAAAATTGGGTGGACTCGTTCAAGGAGGAGATGAAAAGACTCAACATAAAGAACAATGCTCAGTTCCTGTTCAAGCTCAGATACCCTTCCGAGGAGATGATCAAGATGAACCAAAGTTTGATTGGTGCCTTCAAGAATGCGGGATTTGATTTCTTTTGACTCTGGTCGTCGGAAATTGCTCCAGAAGGGACGAAAAGTGAAATTCGGAGATAAAAAGTTTTACGCAATTGGTCGCAAATAGAGGAAGGTAGATATGCTAAAAGAAATCTTAGAGGTAACATTTCTCCAGAACAGCGTTTTGGATTATCTGATTTTCCTTTTAACTATCCTTGTCGGCATTCTTATCGTTCGGATAATCAAGGCACTAATTTTAAGGCGTCTTAAAGCGTGGGCAGAGAAAACTGCCACTACCATAGATGATTTTTTGATTCGTATCTTTGAAAAGACATTGCTTCCCTTGGTTTATTTCGGTGTCCTTTATTTGGCTACGCGCAGTTTAACTCTGAATCCCACCTTAACTAAAATCATTGATGTTTTGGGAGTGATTCTCTTAACTATCTTTGGCATCCGCTTTGTGGTGTCAATAATTAAGTACTCACTTGAGACTTATTGGTTAAAAAAGGAAAAAGACGAGGCCAAACAACGCAGTGTCAAAGGAATACTTAAAGTAATAAAGGTAATTATCTGGGGTATTGGTATAACCTTTCTTTTAGACAATTTAGGCTTCAAGATCTCTACTGTAATTGCAGGTTTAGGCATTGGCGGCATAGCAGTTGCCCTGGCCGCTCAGGCGATTTTGGGGGATCTTTTTAGTTATATGTCCATCCTGTTTGATCGTCCGTTTGAGATTGGCGATTTTATCATAGTTGGAGACTATCTGGGAACCATCGAACATATTGGCATAAAGACCACGCGAGTTCGCAGCCTTAGTGGAGAGCAACTGGTGTTTTCTAATACTGACCTTACCAATTCCCGTTTGCGCAACTATAAGAGAATGGGTAAGCGCCGGGTGCTTTTTAAACTGGGCGTTACCTATCAAACCAGCCTGCAACAGTTAAAAGAAATACCGGAAGTAATCAAAAATATTATAGAAAATATCGATGATACAACTTTTGACCGGTCACACTTCTCTTCCTATGGAGATTTCAGTCTTGACTTTGAGACAGTCTATTATGTTATGAACCGGGACTATAATAAGTATATGAATATTCAGCAGGAGATTAACTTTGCCATTAACGAAGAGTTTGAAAAACGCAGGATCGAATTTGCTTATCCCACCCAGACATTGTATTTGAGTAAAACATAGCTCGTAGGTCAAACATGTCCTTCACGATCAATCTGTTCAGGATGAATCCTAAGGACTGCTTAACAAAAAGAATCGTTAGCCATCCTTCAGGATAAACCCTTCGGGATGGTTGACCTAAAAATTACAACGAAATCGTTATAAATAATCGCTGTTTTCACGAATAATAAATAGGGAAGAAGAATTGTTCGATATAAAAATAAAGAACGTCGGGTGGGTGGTAAAATGATTCTCAACCCGATATAGATATTGAGGAGGGAAAAGTGTCTGATACTAAGATCACACAATCTGTCAAAATAGAGCTCACCCCCAACTCCATGAAGGTGCTGGAGAGGAGATATCTCAAAAAAGACGAAGGGGGGAAGATAATCGAAACGCCGGAGGAGCTCTTTTTAAGGGTGGCTAAGGTGGTGGCAGAGCCGGACAAGAATTATGGTGCCTCAGACCTGGAGGTAGAAAAAAGCGTTGAAGAATTCTATCGGATGATGGCAAAGCTGGAGTTTATGCCCAACTCCCCCACTCTGATGAATGCCGGGCGTCCTTTAGGTCAGCTCTCTGCCTGCTTTGTCATCCCCATTGAGGACTCCATGGAGTCCATTTTCGATGCGGTGAAAAACACCGCCTTGATCCATAAAAGCGGCGGCGGAACCGGGTTCTCCTTCTCCCGATTAAGACCCAGAAATTCTCCGGTGGCTTCCACCAGTGGGGTGGCTTCAGGTCCCATCTCCTTTATGAAGGTCATCAACTCCGCCACCGAGGCGGTCAAGCAGGGAGGAACCCGCCGGGGCGCCAACATGGGAGTGTTGCGGGTGGATCATCCCGATATTTTAGAAT
Source organism: candidate division Zixibacteria bacterium SM23_73_3 (assembly GCA_001304155.1). Taxonomy (GTDB): domain Bacteria; phylum Zixibacteria; class MSB-5A5; order MSB-5A5; family SM1-73; genus SM23-73-3. Next base: position 19,371 of record LJUX01000028.1, on the reverse strand, counting down.
TCATCACCTCCAAGGACAATTTGTCTGAGTTGACCAATTTCAATGTCTCCGTGGCAATTACTGATAGCTTCATGCAGGCGGTGGAAAATGACGAAATTTACGATCTGATCGACCCTCGCACCCAAAAAACATACATAAAAGACGGAAAGCCAGCCCGCTATAAAGCCAAAGAGATTTTCAGCCTGATCGTGGAACATGCCTGGAGAAGCGGGGAGCCGGGGGTGATGTTTTTAGATAAGATGAATCAGGGCAATCCCGTCATCCAGGTGGGTCTGATTGAATCCACCAATCCATGTGGTGAACAACCTCTTTTGCCTTATGAGTCGTGCAATTTAGGTTCCATAAACTTGTCTAAGATGGTGAGGGCGGTGGTTGATTCCAGCGATCCCACCACCATGTATCGGTGTGAGATCGACTGGGACAGGGTGGAAAACACGGTAAAGAAGGCGGTTCATTTTCTGGACAATGTGATAGATGCCAATAAATATCCGCTTCCCGAGATTGAAAAGAACACCAGAGCTAACAGGAAAATCGGACTGGGAGTGATGGGGTGGGCGGATATGTTGATTCAGCTTAAGATTCCATATGATTCCTTCGAAGCTGTAAAATTAGCCGAACGGATGATGAGCTTCATCCATGAGAAATCTCACCAGACCTCCTCTGAGTTGGCGCAAAAGAGGGGCAATTTCCCCCACTGGGATAAAAGCATCTACCACCATAAACAAATCCCCATGCGTAATTCCACGGTCACCACCATAGCACCGGCAGGAACCATCAGTATTATCGCTGGCAGTTCCTCCGGAATCGAACCTCTGTTTGCCATCTCCTATATTCGCACGGTGATGGACAACACCAAAATGGTGGAGACAAATCCCTTCTTCGAAAAGGAAGCCCAAGAGAGAGGATTTCATAGTGAGCAACTGATGGAGAAGATTGCAGAAAAGGGTTCCATTCAAGAGTTTGAAGAGATACATGATGACATCAAAAAAATCTACGTCACCTCCCACGATATCGCTTTTGAATGGCACGTGCGTCACCAGGCGGCTTTCCAGAAATACACGGATAACGCAGTATCCAAAACCATAAATCTTCCCAATCAAGCCACGGTGGAGGATGTGGAGAACGCCTATAAATTAGCCTACCAGTTAGGATGTAAAGGGGTGACCATCTACCGGGATGGCTCCAGAGAGGCGCAGGTTTTAGCCACCAGAAAAGAGAGGAAAGAAGAGGGCAAAATAGTCCCCAAAGACAGACCGACCACTCTCTCCGGCATCACCGATAAGATAAAAACGGGCTACGGCAATCTATATGTAACTATCAATACGTTTGACGGCAAGCCCTTCGAGGTGTTCGCCCAGATAGGGAAATCCGGCTACTCCACCATGGCGGATACCGAGGCCATATGCAGGCTGATATCTCTGGCGCTAAGAAGCGATATAGCTGTGGATAAAATCATCGAACAGTTGATGGAGATAGGCGGAGCCTCCCAGGTATTCCAGGAGGGTGGACGGATCATGTCCATTCCCGACGCCATCGCCAAGGTGCTGAACAAGCATTTCGGGACAAACCAAAATGCCAACCGTGACAGAGACTTGACCTATGAGTTTTGCCCTGACTGCGGAACCAAATTGGATCACGATTCCGGCTGCGTGGTTTGCTCCCAGTGCGGATTTTCAAAGTGTTAGAAAAGGATTTCAAAAAGAACACTTGTAGAAGAGAATCTGTAGTGTTCACCTTTAGTTAAACTGAAGCTGCAGGGATGCGATTTGCACAACATTTTGGAGATATCGAACCCGCCGGCTACAGCCCCGCCAAAGGCGGGGGTCAAGGGCGAACCTAACCTTAACCCTCTCCTTGGAAAGGAGAGGGGAAAATTCCTCCCGTATGCTTTTTGCTTCCCCTTGACGTTCCTCACTAACGGGGGATGAGAAATCTTCAACTTTCAGATTTTCTGATTTTAGAGTCTTTCATTTTGCCTTATTTGCCAAATATCTCATAGCTTTTAGCAATACAAGCTCATTCCTACAGAAAAATCTCACATTTTTATAAAAAAACTATCTTGACAGCTAAAGCATTTGTATTATACTAAATTTGGATATTAATTGAATAAAATTGGGGTTGGCTATGAACAGAACAGTCCTATTTTTCGCTATTTTCTGTTTGGTCTGCTTTTCAGCTTCTGAGGTAGCAGTGGGTCAGATGGCTGGGGATGTTAATGCTGATAGTCTGGTGGACCTGGGGGATGTGCTGTATGAGGTGAGCTATCTGTATAAGAATGGACCTCCTCCGGTATTTTATGAGTGTGGTGATCCCAATACGGACTGTGTTGTGGACTTAGGAGACATTCTTTATTTGATCAGTTATCTTTACAAAAGAGGACCTGATCCCCAGATAGTGGAATGCGGCTGGAGCGAGCCGGTTAACCTGGGAACGCCGATTAATACTGATAAAGACGATCTTTCTATTTCGTTTTCATCAGATTGGGAAAAGCTGGCTTTAGCATCTAACAGAATTGGAACTCACGGAAACGAAGACATATGGTATTCTCTCTGGGACAGTGCCACAGGCTCCTGGACAGAGCTCCAAAACTGTGGGACAAATGTGAATACAGTAATTCGTGACTTAGACCCTTGCATCTCTCCCGATGGCAGAAAAATCTATTATCTTGCCTGGGAAAGACCAGGCGGATACGGCGGGTGGGACATCTGGGTTACAACCTGGGACAGCATAGCCGGCGAGTGGGGACTGCCGGAAAATCTGGGACCCAATGTAAACTCTGAGTCTACTGAATGGTCTCCCTTTATAAGTTTTGACAGTTCGAAGCTTTATTTTCACTCTGGTCGCTATCCTGGTGGAATATTTGTATCCGAGTGGAGTGGGAGTGAATGGAGCGCTCCGGTTTGGCTGGGTCCCAATGTTAATATGTACTTGAATGAAGAAGACCCGACGGTAACTGCAGACGGGAATGTGCTCTATTTTGTCAGATGGATAGAAGAGGAAGGAGATGTGCTACAGCGAATATGGGTTTCCTATTGGAGCGGGACTGAATGGGGTCCCTCTTTTCTGCTACCTCCAAGCATCAACTATCCGGGAGTCCGCGCATCAAAACCGTGGATAACACCGGACGGATTAAAACTTTATTTCACTGCAAGGTCAAGGCCAGGCGGAATGGGGCGTTATGATATCTGGGTTTCTGAAAAAGTGCCCATTCAGAAAGGAAAACGGTTTATTAACAGAGAGTACGACGCCAGACACAAAAGGTAACCCATAAATAGGATTTAGTTCCCTTAGAGAGTTCACCATCTTAATTTGTGTAAGTTGAGAGGGGGTGATTAAGAAAGCTATAATTATTTATATCACCCTCCCCTCCCAAACGAGCAGACGCCCCGGCAGGGGCGTATGCCCTCCCGTATGGGGTTCTCCGTCATCCAGTAGACATCTTTACCTGTTGTCTTCTCTGGTGGACTTTTCGGATGAAATCCAGGCTTAAGATAAAGAGAAAGGTGCAGAGCAGGGTTATATATGGCGGGAAAGTAAACCCAAAATCCGTGCCGACGTCTGGTGAGAAGAAACCTACGGAGAAGGAGATGCTGTTGGAAAGAGCATGAACAAAGATGGCAACCCAGAGATTGCCGGTGAGATAAACCAAATATCCTAAAAATAGACCCAGAAGAAAAACTCCTGCAAAATTCCAGGGGTCTAAGTGCATCAGGGCAAATAAAAATGCAGTGAGAACAAATCCCTTCAGTCCTCCCATTCTTTTGGAAAAGATAGACTGCAGAAATCCTCGGAAGGCGAACTCCTCACAAAATCCAGCCAGCGCGCCGGCGGCAAAGATCCTGAACAGATACTCAGGCCAGGTTTTCGCCACAAAAAGCTTGAGCAAAGCTTCCTGTTGCATTTTGGGTCTGGGCATCAATTGATGGACATAGCCGCTAACATCGGAGATCACCACAAGCAGAAAAACCGTGGCGGCTCCCACCAGAATCCAGAAGTTAAAACCAAGCCTTTGGGGATAGGCAAGGCTGTGGCGGAAAGAATGTCCCCCAGCATAAAGAAAGGAGAGGGGCACTAAAAGTACCACTGCCTCAGTCAGAATCACCGTAAGGTGAAGCCCAAACACCAACATGCTGATCCCACCCACGATGACGCTTGCCACCAAAAGAAGCACAAATATCCCCACCCCGTGCATAACGGTGAATTCCTTCTGATGGTTTTCGTCATTTGTAATCATAGATTCCTTGAATGAAGTGATCCATAATTTTATGCCCGGTTTAACTCTTTTTGTTAAAGTTGGGGTAGCGGAAACCTTCAGGTCTCCATAATCATGTATGGAAGACTAAAGCCTTCCGCTACATGGAGTTTAAAGACCTTACCCCCCTATCCCCTCTCCATGAAATAGAGAGGGGCATAGGGGGTGAGGTTAAAAAATCACCACAACTTATCCCTCTGGCTTAAACCCAAGTTTATATATTGGCTCTAATCTGCAGAAGATTTGAGTTTTTAATGAATAAATCAAACCATCGTTTTCATTTGAAGATAGATTTGATGCTAATGCCAAACCGGTAAAGGGCCGGGGCATTTTTTCCGGTCAAGGGAAAATCTAAGGTAAAGTCAATCTTTCCATGTCTGCGTGGAGTAGGTTCTCCTAAAGAAAGATGAAGGGAGAAGGAGAAAAGATCTGCTTGCGGACTTTTCACCGCATCATTCCACGTGGCTTGCCACCAGGTGTATTTCAAAGCGCCACCCATTCCGACGTTTCTGAAGTTTCTTACAAATCCTAAATTCGTTCCCAAAACGCTTCCCAGTTTCTCCTCGATTAGTTTGTCCTCCTGGTTTCTATATTCTCTTTTGAACTGGTAGGTATATCTCATGCCCAATTTTATGAAGCTCTCCTCGGTGAGCAGAATGTCACCGTTGACGGCAAGACTTAAGTCGGTTTGACCGTCTCCAGTGCCAGCCTGTTTGGCAGAGACTTTGTTATAAGGTCGACCCGTTGGCAGGGTGATGCCAGCCTCGGTAGCCAAAGACCAGAAATATCGTTCCACAAAACGATATTTAAAGAAAAGCTGGATATCTCCCACATTGGAGACACCGGACTTCACTTTTGTGCTTTTTTCGTAAAGCCCACTATCCACCTTCTGCTCCAGCACCACAGGAATATAAACTCCCAGGGTGAACTTGTTAGAAACCCCGTAAAGGAGTCTGCCGGTGATCATATAACTGATAGAGTCCCGTCCTCCGGTATAATCCACCTCTTTTCCTGCGGAAAAATAGCTCCCATTGGATACGTACAGGAATTCAAAGCTGGGATACCAGAACCCTTTGGGCAGAGTGGCACTGCTCCATTCTATCATACCCCATGAAGGTTTTTCCAGCAGATCTTCCCATTGTAAGGAGGATTTTTGCTCTACCCCATATGAAGAAACCGCTCCCGGGAAAGCCCATACCCACAGAAGAATCAAAAAGAAGATTTTTCCTTTCATATTATAATACCTCGATATTTGAGATTGCTTCAGTGTCCTCAATTACTCGGAAAACGAATCCGCCATTCTTAGCTCTGATCATAGTCTCTCGATACGTCGGGCTTGGGAAATGCCCATAACTGTCCAGCTTCGACAAATCCCCATACCCGAAGTGGTAAAAATGAATCTAACAAATTAAAAAAGTAGAGTCAACAAAAAAGGAGCTAAACAGGGGATAAGATGATAAGTAAATCCTGCCCATCTGTGGAACATAAGTATGGGTCAGGAACATTTGTCTTCGCTGTTTGCAAAAAGCAATACTCCTCATCTCTCTGGATCGGAAAGAACAAAGAGGTTTGCCTATACGGCGTTGTCCAGTATTGGCTCTCGAAAACCATAGGGATAAAATCTGGCATCTTTAAAACAGGAAAACTTTGTTTTGTAGTCACTCAGTTTATAGCGCAGATTACTAAAAGTATGAAGACAAGAACGTAAAAGTTAAACCGTAGGGGATGCTCCCATCAAGCCCCCGAAATTTTTCTTCCGTTTTCGCTCTTTTATCAACTTCATCATGGTTTTTAAGGAGAGATAGACCACCCCTAAAGAGAGAAGTAAAAGCAAAATGTCTGACACCAGGAGGGTGACATTTTTCTGGGGAATATATTTTGTGAAAAGTAAAATCAAAAGAGAAGCGGTGGTGGTCAAGATCATGAAGATGGCGGGGATGATGGTGATTAGGTTTTTTCTTCCCCGCATATAAAGCCAGGTGGAGACGGCTATCAAGGAGAGCGCGGCCAAAAGCTGATTGGCGGTTCCAAAGATGGGCCATAGGGCGGCGAAGGTGTTGAAATATGCTAAAACCCACATCAAAGCTACTGCTAAGGCAGAATTGAACAAGAATTTCTTAAAAAGAGATGGCACCTTTTTGAAGATCAATCCCCACAGTTCCTCAAAAAGGTAGCGGTTCAATCTGACCGCAGTATCCAGTGTGGTAACCACAAATCCCTCCACCATGAGAATGCCAAAGATGCTTCCCAGCGCAATGGGGATGGAGAAAGATTGGTTCAAGAGTTTTCCCACCCCCAGAGAAAAAGCTAAAATGGGATTGGATCTTCCCATCCCCGGCTCGGGCCAGACCAGGCTCTTATACTCGGGAAAGACAAATGCGCTTCCCACCGCTAAAAGCACGCAGGCGGCTAAGATCGATTCCAAAAGCATGCCGTTATAGCCGATGGTGCGGGCGTGTTTTTCGCTATCCAACTGCTTGGAGGAGGTGCCGGATGCAACCAGAGCATGGAATCCTGAGATGGCTCCACAGGCGATGGTGATAAAAAGCATGGGCCAGACTGCGCCCAACTGCTTTGTCCCTTCTGCTAAGTTGAAGGCGGGCAGATTAAGCTTAAGTCCACCCAGCCCCCCACCCAGCAAGCCCAAAACCAATCCGGCGATTCCCAGATACATGATTTGAACATTGATGAAATCTCTGGGCTGGAGGATGACCCACACCGGAACTCCGGCGGCAAACAAAACGTAAACCGATAAGATTATCATCCAGGTCTCGGGTTCTAACCTGACCGGATGCTGGATCCCCATCCATACGGAGAAGACGCATACCATCGCCGCAAAAAGATAAGCATAGGCAACTTTGATTTTCCTCACATATAGCAGATACCCCAAAAGAGGAGAAAGGAAGGTGATGATGATGACCGACATGGAGGCTATCCCCCCGATGATGCCCAACGTTTGTCCATCGGCTGTGATTTCTGTTTTCAGCAAGGTTTGATCTGGTGAAAGCCCTAATTTCTCTATTGGCCACTTGGAGGTTAAGGCGGTAGAGGTGGCGGTCAGGAAGGCGGAGGTGACCAAGACGATCATCACGATGGTGAAAAGGATAAACAGGGCAAACCCGGCTGTGCCCAGGGTACGGCGGGCGATCTGCGCCATGGATCTCCCCTTCTCCTGCAGGCTGACGAAAAGAGTGGTGAAATCATGCACCGCACCGATGAAGATCCCTCCTAAAATTATCCACAACCAGGCAGGAACAAACCCATACAGTATTCCCATGGTGGGTCCCAGAATGGGACCTGCCCCCGAGATGCTGGAAAAGTGATGCCCGAAAAGCACGTGGGGTTTGGCTGGGACATAATCTTTCCCATCGTATTGGGTCACTGCGGGAGTGGGACGATCCTTTTGTTCTCCAATCACTCTGCCAACATAGCGGGAGTAAAAACGACCGCCCAACGCCAAAATAACCAAACCCAGAAAAAAGAGAAACAAAACGTTCACGCAGATATCCTTTTCTCAGGCAAAAAACCCCTCACTTTATTTGTTTTCTTTTATTTTGCCTTTCTAAATGGGATCGCCGGACAGAATTCTCTTTGGTGGCATCTTGCGCAGGCTAATTTCTTCAGAGTGATTCTCTCCATCAATAGAATTAACAAATAACTGAAGAAAATTATCAAAGCCAGCACATCCCTTTTTCTTAAAAGTTGAAAAAAAGATGCCAGAAGGGGGATAAGCCAGAGCAGATGAAGGAATATGGCATAGCTGTAATGAGCAACGAATTTGGACTCATCTTCTTTGGGAAAAAGATACGCCGCCACCTTGCCCCATCCTGTATGGCAAGCTTTTCCATGGTAATAACAGCTCACACAGCGTGACAGAGGTAATACCAGGGTTAAAGCGGCGACACTATATATCACGTAAAGAACTCCCAGCGCCTCTTTTAAATCTAACAGGATGTAAACCCCCAAAGCAAACGCCACCCCAAGTATGATCCACCGAATGATAATCACATACTTAGGATAGGTGTGACAAAAGGCAAAATTTTCGTTTTCCGCCTTGTGATTCATCTCATCTCCCCATCTTCAAATTTTCCTTTAAGTTTATGAATTTTCAGACAAAAAGCAAATTAAAAAAAGTGGCGCAAAGCTTTTATGTCGGTTTTGGCTTAAAGTTGACTTAAAAGTGCAAAGAATCCTGACGACAACATAAACAGAGGGGTAGCCTTTGGTGGGACACCGGATCATCTTTTTGAATATCCCTTTACAGAGCACCAGATAAAGAATTGACAATCAAATTGGAAGATGATAAATTAACGGAGAATTTGGGAACTATTGAATTTGAGAGGTGAATCTTATATGAAAGCATTCAGAAAATTCCAGAGCGCTTTGAGAGAGAATCTCTCCGAATGGATAAGGAAGATCGGGGAAGTGGATATTTTGGTGGGGATTCCCAGCTTTAACAGTGAGGAGACCGTTGAGGAGGTGGTTTCCGTTTGTGCTCTGGGATTAAAGGAACATTTCAAGGAAAAGAGGACAGCTATCATCATATCTGATGGGGGCTCTTTGGATGATACTCGGGAAAGAGCCAATCAAGCCAAACTCCCAGTCGATGTCAAACGAATGGTGGCTATCTATCGGGGAATGCCCGGCAAAGGCACCTCCTTCCGAGCCATATTCGAGGCGGCTAAATTGCTCAAGGCAGATTGTTGCGTGGTGGTTGACTCGGATCTAAAAAGCATCAGCCCGGAGTGGGTGAAGTTTCTGGCTTTGCCCGTTCTGGAGAAAAAGGCAAACTTTGTGGTGCCTTATTATCTCAGGCATAAGTATGATGCTTCCATCACCAACCACATAGTCTATCCCATGACCCGGGCTTTATATGGAAAGCAAATACGCCAGCCCATTGGTGGAGATTTCGGATTCTCCGGAGAGCTGGCTGCTTTTTATGCCGGAGAGGATGTATGGCAGACCGACGTGGCTCAGTTCGGAATAGACATCTGGATGACCACCTCAGCCATAAATGAAGGGTACTCTTTTCTCCAGGCTGACTTGGGAACCAAAATACATGAAACCAAGGATCCTTCAATCGATTTGGGTCCCATGTTCCGGCAGGTGGTTTCAACGCTTTTCTTCTTGATGGGAAAGTATGAGAAAAACTGGATGAGTGTGACTAAAAGCCAGAAGATAAAAACAGTAGGGAAGGTCTCTCAGGTTCCAAAATTAGAATCGGTCTCGGTCAGTTTGAACAAGCTTAAAACTGAGTTTGTGGACGGGTTTCATCACTTCGAGCCCTTGTATCAACAGGTGCTCTCTCATCAGAATTTTTCAGAACTAAAAGGTAGAGTGGAAAATCTGGAGAAGAAGGGAGAACTTGATTTTCCTGTCCAGCTCTGGGCTAAGATAGTCTACGATTTCGCCTTCATCTACCAGACCTGGAGCAGGAACAGGAGAAGACTGGTAGACATTATCACCCCCCTGTATTTCGGGAAAGTGGGAGCCTTTTGTCAAAAGGTGGCTGATATGGATTCAGAAGGGGCGGAACAGGTGATTGAACAAGAGGCTCAAGAATTTGAAAAGCTCAAACCCTATCTTGTGGAAAAATTCAAAAGATGGGATTAAACATACAGGCAAGTACCCAGGTTAATTCGTTCTAAAAGAACGGAGATTTGTATCTCCGAAGACTTTCGAAAATTTTTAACTCCACTTCGTCTCAGTTTTTTCTCTTCCAGTTGGGGCAGGGTTTTACCCCTACCCCCTAAATTGTAACTGAATTGTCCGGTATACTCAGGTTAAGCCAAGAGCTGGTTGAAGAAGCTACATTTAGAGGCGGGATGACGGAGACCCGTCTGGGAATTCCCGCCCCTATGAAGGAGATGGGCTTATCACCTACCAAGAATTATCCGATCATAGGACAGGGCATTTAACCCTGCCGAGAGAGTTTTCCTACAGACCCCATAGCTTTAACATTCCAGAGTATGAGAGAGTCGTCAATAAGTTAGCTCTTGGAGCTTTATTCTTTGGAAGTAGTTGCCTTCTTCTTTAGTTTCATCCCGCATTTGGAACAATCCCCCTGTTTGTCAGAAACCTCCTCCGGGTGCATGGGACAGATATAACTCAACATTTCCTGTGATTTTTCTTCAGCCTTCTGCATAGTTCTCATTTCCAACTTCATGCCGCATTTGGGGCATTTACCAGCTTCGTCGGAAACCACCTCAGGATGCATGGAACAGGTATAGCTGGTCGTCTCCGGTGATTCCTCTGGTGGTTTCTGCACAATCCTCATTTCAAGCTTCATGCCGCACTTGGAACACTTGCCGGCTTCGCTTGATGTTACGTCGGGATGCATGGGGCAGAAATACTCGTCCTGAAGTTGGGCAAACTGGTAATACTCGTCTTTGCTCATCAGAGTCTTCTGCAGGTCCTTGCCGCAGCACTTTCCGGCTTTTGCCTTGACGTGAGGACATTCTTTCATACCGCACCTGTAGACCTCATAGAAATCCTCTTTCTTTAACTTCATCCCACATTCCGGGCATTTGGCCGCTTTCCCAGACCTTACCTCAGGATGCATGGGGCAGGTGTATTGCTCCGCTTTTGAGAAGGAGTCGAGAGTTAGAAAATGGGCGGCACCCGATTCTTTTCCTCCTGATCCTTCTTCGGACGAGGCCTTCATCATCATGGGGCAGCTGTGTCCAACTCCTTTGTGCTTGCAGGTCTTACTGCAGCCGCCCTTTCCGCCGGCCAACACTCCCTGAACGCCGATCATGAAAACAAACGACAGCACACAGAATAGACCGATGAAGGTCATCCAGTTTCCTCTTTTGAATGGGTAAAACATTGCTCCTCCCTTCTTTCAATTAACATGTTCGCTTTAAAGTTGTTTGTGGCTTTGATGGAAATGAAACTTCAGTTGTCCATCAAAATCACGGTCTCCCTACTGCTTGATTTATCTACATGCCTCACCTCCTCACATTTTCATGATATACGCTCCTATCAAACCTTTTCATTGTCATGCAAGCTTGGTTGATTCTCACATAACGGATCTCCTTGTGTTAGCAAGATTCTTTCTTTTTGATTTCTGTTACCTGTTTCAATTTCCAACCTCTGACAATCGCATATATGGCCGGGATTATTATTAAAGTCAGAACGGTAGAACTGACCAGGCCTCCCACCATGGGAGATGCCATTCGCTTCATCACCTGGGAGCCGGTGCCATGTCCAATTATCAAGGGAAGAAGGCCGATCATGGTGGTGGCCACGGTCATAAGCTTCGGCCTAACCCTCTCCACCGCTCCCTCCATTATGGCGGAATGTAGACCAGACAGGTTTCTGAGTCTTCCTTCATTCTGGTAACGACGGTAGGCTTCTTCCAGATATACTAACATCACCACGCCGGTCTCGGCGGCCAGACCAACTAAGGCGATAAAACCTACATACACGGCTACACTGGTATTGAAGCCGAACAGATATAGTAACCACACTCCTCCGACTGCTGCAAAGGGCAAGGAGAGCATGACTATCAAACTGTCGGTCATATTCTTAAAGTGAAAGAACAAAAGCAAAAAGACGATGACGATGGTAATGGGGATGACGATTCGGAAACGTTCAGCTGCCGCCTGCATGTATTCGTATTGCCCGCTCCAGATGATATTATACCCAGCCGGGATGTCCACCGCTTGGGCAACCACCTGCATAGCTTTCTTGACATAAGTTCCCACATCGATTCCCCTGATGTCCACGTACACCCAGGCCGTTCGTCGGGCGTTTTCACTCTTGATCGCGGCTGGTCCTTTCTTTACCTCAATATCAGCCACCTGAGTAATGGGGATTTGCGCTCCGCCTGGGGTAGGTATTAGTACTCTCTTCAAGCTGGTGAGGTTGTCCCGTAGCTCTCGAGGATAGCGGACGTTAACTGGATAACGCTGAAGTCCCTCCACTGTATAGGTCACGTTCATGCCTCCGATAGCAGACATGATTACATCCTGAACGTCTCCCACCGTCAGTCCGTAACGGGCGGCCTCCTCCCTTTTTATTTCAAAATCCAGGTAGTTGCCTCCCACCACTCTCTCTGAGTAAGCGGAGAGCGTTCCCGGAATCTTCCTGACGGCAACTTCAATTCGTTCGCCTATGGCGGATAGGGTGTCCAAGTTTGCACCCATTATCTTGATTCCCACCGGCGTCTTGATGCCCGTGGCTAACATGTCAATTCTGGTCTTAATCGGCATGGTCCAGGCATTGGTGAGTCCCGGAAACTGTATGGCTCTGTCCAGCTCCTCCACCAATTTTTCCGGGGTCATTCCCGGACGCCACTCTTTTTCCGGCTTCAACATGATGGTGGTCTCGATCATGGTCAAAGGAGCCGGATCGGTAGCGGTCTCTGCCCGACCGATTTTCCCGAAGACCGACTCCACCTCGGGAAAGGAGGCGATGATCTTATCCGTCTGCTGGAGAAGTTCCTTCGCCTTGGTGACGGATATTCCCGGAAAAGTCGTGGGCATGTAAAGCAGATCACCCTCATACAGTGGTGGCATAAATTCAGAGCCTAATCTGGACGCTGGATATATGGTGATGGCCAGAATGAAAATTGCCGCCAAAATCGTAAGCCCCTTGAACCGCAGCACCAGTTTGATTATGGGCATGTAGACGGATATGAAAAAACGGGATATGGGGTTTTTCTTCTCGGATAAGATCTTTCCCTTTATCACCACCACCATCAGAGCAGGAATCACGGTTATGGAAAGCAATGCCGATGCGGCCATGGCAAAGGTTTTGGTGTAAGCCAAAGGTTTGAACAACCGCCCGGACTGCTCTGCCAAGGCAAAGACCGGGAAGAAGGAGACGGTTATGATCAAAAGAGCGTAAAAAAGAGCCGGACCCACCTCTTTGGCAGCCTCCATAATGATCTGCCAGTGCTCCTTTTTGCCTTTGTCCCGTTCCATATGTTTGTGAGCATTCTCCACCATCACCACCGAAGCATCAACCATCACCCCGATGGCGATGGCAATTCCCCCTAACGACATGATGTTGGCGTTTATGCCTAAAGAGTTCATAGCGATAAAAGAGATCAAAACTCCGGCCGGTAATGTAAAAATGGCCACCAGGGCGCTGCGGGCGTGCAACAGGAAGAGTATGCAGATCAGTGCAACGACGATCATCTCTTCGATAAGCTTCTCTTTCAGATTATCTATGGCACGATATATGAGCCCGGAGCGATCATAAACTGGTTTGATCTTCACTCCCGGGGGAAGGCCAACTTTCAATTCTTCCATCTTCTTTTTTACGTTCTTGATGACCTCCAGGGCGTTCTCACCCCAACGCATCACAATTACGCCGCCCACAACCTCACCTTTGCCATCCTGTTCGGCAATTCCCCTCCGGAGTTCAGGACCGATCTTAACCTGCGCCACATTCCTCAAAAAGATGGGAATCCCGTCTTGGCTCACTCCCAGAGAGACATTTTTGAGGTCTTCTGTAGATTGAACGTAACCCAGCCCGCGCACCATGAATTCGGTCTCAGCCATCTCCACCAAGCGTCCCCCCACATCACGATTTGATCTCTGGATGGCCTTTTTGACCTTGGAAAGAGGGATGTGATAAGCTAAGAGTTGGTTAGGATCGACCTCCACCTGATATTGCTTCACATATCCTCCAATGGATGCCACTTCAGCCACTCCGGGAACGGAAGTCAACTCGTATTTCAGATACCAGTCCTGTATACTCCTCAAATCAGAGAGATCGAGCCCTTCACTCTCATCCTCCAGAATGTACTCATACACCCAGCCAACTCCGGTGGCGTCCGGTCCCAGTTGGGGAGTAACTCCCTGAGGTAAGCGGCCGGAGACAAAGTTCAAATACTCCAGCACCCGGGAGCGAGCCCAATAAAGGTTAGTCCCGTCCTCAAAGATGATATAAACTAATGAAAAATTGAAAAACGAGTATCCTCTCACTACTTTAGCATAGGGAACCGAAAGCATGGCGGTGGTCAAAGGATAGGTCACCTGATCCTCCACCACCTGAGGTGCCTGACCCGGATATTCCGTTATGATTATAACCTGCACGTCCGAAAGGTCGGGAATGGCGTCTAAAGCCATGTTCTGCATGGCATACAGACCGCCTAAGAAGACGAATATGCCTAAAAGGAAGATGATAAACTTATTTCTGATCGAGTATTCGATGATTTTTTGAATCATGATTGCTTGCTCCTCCCCTTTTACTTGGGCTTGTCTTTAGATTCCAATTTTATCAACTTCATGCCACACTCCGGGCAGTCGCCCGGCTGGTGGAAGAGGACATGATGATGCTCCTGCATAGGGCAGGTATAAACAGCTCTACCGGTTTGGGTGATGGGAACCAAATCCATCTCACATTCCGGACAAATGCCAAATCCCACCTGAAGGATATGGCTGTGTTCCTCCATGGGGCAGGTGTAAACCTCTTCGGTAAAGTTTGCCTTTTTTTCTGGAGTGAGATTTAAATTCTTGACTTCCTCACCGATTGGCTTTTCGACCTCTACCTTTTCGGCGGTTTTAGAAACGGAGACCATTTGCATTTCTTCAGCCTCAGGCGAAGTGGCCATCTTGGCTTTAATCATCTTTTGAATCGCCTCTTGGGTTTTGCTTTCGCTGTCTAACATAAACTGGCCCGATACCACGATGATCTCACCGGGCAAAAGCCCCTTCTTCACTTCTACCACCTCTCCCTCACCGCTTACTCCGGTTGCGACTTCTCTGGCAGCATATTTCCCCTCTCCCATATCCACGAAGACTATTTCCCTCTTACCCGAGCGAATCACTGCTTCCTCAGGAATTAGAATTCTCTCACCCGGTAATTTGGATGCTATCACCACATTGGCGTACATATCCGGTTTGAGTCTATATCCCGGATTGGAAAGCTCCAGACGCACCTTCACATCTCGGGTCTTCTGCTCCAAATAGGGATAAATGTAGGTCAGCTTCCCCTCAAAGGATTCTCCTGGAAGATAAGCCAGAGTCATCTGTGCTTTTTGTCTCAGTTTTATATAAGGGAGCTCATATTCATAGATGGTAGCTAAGACCCAGACTGTGGACAAATCCGCAATCCGGAAAAGATCTGATCCCGCCTTAACGTAGGCTCCCTCGATAGCGTTCTTGTGAAGGACCACCCCGGTGGTGGGTGAATAAAGGGTCAAGGTCTTTTTTATCTCTCCGTCTTGTTCTAAATTTTCGATCTGGCTTTTGTCGATATCCCAGTATTCCAATCTTTTTCGCGTGGAGTTCAAAAGCTCCAACGCCCCGGTACGCGCTTCCTCATAGGGACTATCTTCCAGCACGGAAAAGTTCTTCAAAGCGGAGAGATATTCCTCCTGAGTGCTTACCAACTCCGGCGAATATATTTCCAGAAGCGGCTGACCTTTGTCAACCACCTCTCCCGTGGTGTTCACATAAAGTTTTTCAATCCAGCCGGTGATCTTGGTGTTGATGATGTAAAGTTTCTTTTCATCGTAATCGATATGTCCCACCGTTCGTATGGTTCTGGTCAACTTGCCCGTCTGAACCAAACCGGTTCGCAGACCCATGTTTTGGACCGTGACCGGATCGATGGTGATGGCTCCTTCTGCGATCTCGTCTTCATACACCGGAACAAGATCCACGCCCATGGGTGATTTGCCCGGTTTGTCTGAGATATAAGTGGGATCCATAGGCGCCCGCCAGTATTTTATCTTCCGTTCTCCTTTGGGTGTGGTTGTCGCAGCAGAAGCCGTTTTGATTGGAGTCAATTTCATTCCGCAGATGGGACAGTTGCCTGGCTCCTCGCTGATAATGTCCGGATGCATTCCGCAGGAATAGAGTTGTTTGCCGACCACCTCTTCACTTATGGCCATCTCCCCTGGACCTGAGGATCTCTTTCCTATGAAGAAACCACCTGCAACACCGACCGCCAGAGCGACAATTACAAATAAAATGATTCTCCCTGATTTTAATTTTTCGTCTGGCATAACTTATTCTCCTTTCAAAAGTAGCGATCTTCCTACCATCTCTTCAAGTTTGGCGATGGTTCTAAAGTAAGAACTCAAGGCTTGATAATAGGCGATCTCATAATTGTACAGAGTTACCTGATTGAAAAGCAATGTTAAGAAATCCACTTTGCCTACCTGGTAACCGGATTTGGCGGATTCCAAGGACCCTCGCGCCTGAGGCAGAATAGCGGTTTGGTAAAGTTCTATCTCTTCTTTATATTTATTTAAGGAATAAAAAAGTCTGGAGACAGAAAATTTTAGATTATTTTTCCTTCCCTCATATCTTTGGCGGGAAGATTCTAAACTCAACGCTTTCTCCTGTACCTTCTTTTTCTGTTTTGACCAGAAATAAAGAGGAATATTTATGCCGGCTGAAGCGGAGAAGAAATCTGTTCCCTTGACCGGATCCATTATCACCTCTTCCCGTCGTCGGTAGCTTAGCGAGAAAGTGAAATCAGGCCAATATTCTCGACGGGCTAACCGATAAGCCAAATGAGAAGCATTAACCAAAAACTCCATCCCGGCAAGAGCTGGATTGGTTTGGACTGCCAGATTTTGCAGCTCCTCCTCTGAGTAATCCAGTCCCCGAAAAGTCAGCTCTTTTGGTTCTCCCAGATGATCCTGGGGATTGCGGTCAAGCAGGATGTTTATCTTCGCTTGAGTGACTTTTCTCATCTCCTCTAAGGAGATGAGCTTATCGATCATCCTGGATACTTCCACCTGAGCTTTTAGCACGTCCTGCTGGATTCCATTTCCCACCGAGTATCTGGTTGCAGCTATCTGGGCAAAGTCCTGAAGCAGGCGTTTATTCTTCTCAGTTATCTCGATCGACTTCTGCAAGAGATAAAGTCGATAATAGTTCTGCTTTAGCTCACTTATGACAAAGTCTTCAGCAGATTCGTACTCCTTTTTTGCTTTCTGAGCCAGGCTTCGGGTGGTGTTCTTCTTGAGTCCCAGCTTTCCAGGGAACGGGATTTTCTGAGTGAACATTAATTCAATCCCGCTCATCGGGGTCCGGTCCATGGCCCAGGAATCGGTGGGAACATTGGAGAAGACGGTCTTAAGCATCGGGTCCGGCCAGGATCCGGCTTGAGGCACTTTAGCCTCAAAGGATTCATAGCGAAGCTTGGCAGCAGAAAGATCCGGATTGGCTCCCAGAGCCTCTGCTATCAGAGAATCTAATTCCAACTCTTGTGCCAAGCTCGACGCTGAGACCGGTGTGAGCAAGAACAAACAAATTGCTAACCCGCATACCAAGAAAATCGTTCTCAATTTGACCTCCCAAAGTAAAATGACCGAAATTCCCCCCAAAAGGGGCATACAATTACCTGCCACAGGTATTGTTGAATTGACCTGTCAAAGATATAGTTACCCCTGGCAAAAGGCAATCAATTAATTGCCGCTTGATTTTACCTCAGGAATTAGATAAGAAAAGAAGAGTTGAGAATATAAAGGGGTTGATCTTTTTTTAAGAGAGAATAGGAATGGAGGGCCAAACTGTCCAGCTGACTTTGATGATCTTCATTGATCCCTTTGACTTCTAATGCAAACACGAAAGTTTCAGGTCCACTATCATTGCGGGAAATAACTACGGCCGGTGAACTCTCCTCTGTGTCTTTTTCGGTTATCTCGCAGGAGCAGTCATCCGCCGCAGCATCTTCGTTTGCCAATAACGATTCTGAACTCTGACAACAGCAAGAACAACAGGTATTCTCCGACAGCTCAACTCCTTCACAAAGCTGCACCGAAAGAGACGGAAACAATAGAAGGGATGCTATAAAAAGCGATATTGTTCTTCCCAATATTTTTCTTTTCATGTTCACGGAACTTGCCTCAATATCAAAAAAACAGCTTTTGTACATTAAGAAAATTTTAACTTTATACGATAAAGTCTATCCTATTTGTTTGATATTTTGATAAAACTTTGGACTTGTTTTTGCATGTTCTGTTAATTGTCTGAATAACAAAAACTTACCGGCGCCATTTGATACAACCGCGGGGTTAATAGAAGAATTCGAACTTGCTCCACGTTCTTGAGTAATTAAATAACGATGAACTGTGAACTACAAAAAAGGAAGCGGGCATCTGAAATAAAAGGGGGTTAAAAGGGGGGCAATAAGGGAAACTTCAGACGACCCGCTTCCGGGCTTTAAGATATTTTTCTGGATTTTTTTAAATTTATCTTATAGACAATTCCTCATTTTGCAGGAGGAGGTCCGCCATGGAACAGATAACTAATAATATACAGTATATCTTCTAAATCTGTTTGACCGTTGCTGTCAGCATCACCCGCCTGCGGTGGGTCTGGAGTCGGTCCCTCTCGGTAAAGGTAGTTTATCAAGAAAATAACGTCGCTAAACGTTATGACGCCATCTTTGTTGGTATCCCCTCTCATGAAGCTGTCGGAGAGCACCACCGCCTTCTCCACGTTGCTCCAAGCTCCCCACTGATCCTGTGCGTCTTTTGCTTTCACCTTGTAGAAGTAAGTCCCTTCCTCCTGTCCGGAGATCTGATAAAATGTATCGGGGATGGCATCTGATAAGGAAACGATACTCTGGTATCTCTCAAAGGGAAAGATGTCGTCGGCATAAAACCCCTCGTAATAGTACCAGCTGTCTGTTACGTAACGCAGACGAAGATAAAACTCTTCTCCCTCGTGTTCAGTCAGGTCAAATATCCCCTGCACCCATCCTCCGGAAGAACCGGTGATTCCATTGCCCAGGTTAGTTCCGTGGGGATTATAGTCGGTGGTGATGTTTCCCGGGATGGAGAGGAAGCTATTCCCTCCATCCGTGGAGATCTCCAGGTAAGCGTAGTCCCAGTCTGTCTCTATTTGATACCAGCACCACAGCTTTAAGGTATCTTTGGGCTGAACTTTAATGCTGTTTTGTGTGGTAACTTTATTATTCACCCTATTCCCCTCCCCGGAATAAAAACTGTGTGTGGGTGAGTGGCTTCTGGCTGTGGAGATGGAGAATCCATGCATATCCCAGTCTGAATATCCGCTCTCCACATCATAGGTGATTCTTTCAAATCCGGTCATCTCCACCAGCTCAAAGGCTGCGGCTGGATTCAGAGTATCATAATGTGACCAAGAGATGGTATAATCAGGGTATACGCTGTCTATGGAAGC
>LJUX01000080.1 GCA_001304155.1 candidate division Zixibacteria bacterium SM23_73_3 | reverse complement strand
TTAAGCGCACTTATCTTGCCAGCGCACTTCTCAAATATTAGCCCCTCCTCCTCGAGCACCGCCATACCTGCGGAATCATATCCCCTGTACTCAAGTCTTTTCAATCCCTCTATCAAAAGAGGAACCGCTTTCTCCTTGCCCACGTATCCGATTATCCCGCACATATTCTATTTGCTCCTTGACCATTTACACTCAACCCGGTCCAAACATCAAACTTTGGAGTCTTCTTATTCAGTATGAAAAAACCTCGCTTCTGCTTAAGATATACGTCTTTTTCAAAGGCTGGAGAGTGTTTTTCTTCAACCTTAGGCACTGGGTTTAGAATCCCGCGACTACTCGGAAACCCATTTGGTCATTACGTTGGTGAAACTGGAAACCAAATTCCGTTTTCTGCTGCTCCAAGACCCTTTTATTATGTTCTTTCACCGCCTCCGGTGCCAGCATCATATCAGCCCACCAACTAACAAGGAACAGGAGACTCGCACAGAAAGCCGGAATATAGGCAAGCTCTCCAAAGGGTATAAGGAAACCAAGACCAACGATCGCCAAGCTAATACCCTCCACGGCCAGCATGCCCCAAGCGCTTGAATCGGCCCCGGCATAGAAGTGCCCTAATCCGTGAATAGCAACTCCGGGAAAAATGGCAAGAATAGTGGCCGTCGTCGGACTCTTGAGCTTTGGCGAGTGTGGAGCGCGCGCTGCGACCGAGTCTGCCTTTTGTTCAGTGAAGAGAATGGTGGATGACCTTAAGAGTCCTGGGTTCCTTGACTCACCCTTGGAAACAAAGGTCTTCACACTCTGATTTGCTGAAGAAGAGTGAACCCAGAGACACCGAATTAAAAGCAGAGTCAGAGCGGCGATCTTTCCCGATTTTGTCATTTTTGAACCCTCCGGCTTTGCCTCTGCCTGGCGAAGAGTCAAACAAAGGAGGTTACATTCTCAATATATATCTTTTTCGCGTAATTGGGAGAAGAATTATGGATAAATCGCTAATCTTGCCCCAGAATTCTCAATCCATCCGCCACGAGTTCAAAGGCCTTCTTTTTTGATCTGGCTTCGGCTATCACCCGGACTACAGGCTCGGTGTTGGATTTTCTTATGTGTAGCCAGGAGTCTTTCAAGTCTATTCTCACCCCATCGATTAGATTTATCTTCCCCCGGGTGTATTTTCTTTTCAGCTTAGCTAAATTCTTTTCGAAGTTTCTGGGCAGTTTCGCCTTCTTTTTGATTATAAAATATTTTGACAGTTCTGAGGATAGTTGACTGATGGATTCTTTGGATTCTGTCAGATACTGTAGGATCAAAGCCATCCCCACCAGGGCATCTCGTCCGTAATGAAACTCCGGCAGGATTACACCTCCGTTCCCCTCCCCTCCCATCACCCCCTTAACTTGCTTTAACCGTCGAGCTACATGAGCTTCGCCCACTTTAGTTCGATAGACTTTGGAGTTAAACTCTTTTGCAATATCATCAATCATTCGGGAGGTGGAGATGTTGGTCACCACCTTGCACCTCGGTTTGCGGCTAAGGATGAACCTGGTTGTTAGAGCCAGTGTTGCTTCTTCTCCTAACGGCACTCCTAGATCAGAAACTATAGCCAACCGATCCACATCTGGATCGTTGGCAAATCCCAAATCGGCTTTGTTTTTCTTTACCGCCTGACACAGGGAGATCAGATTTCGGGGGACTGGCTCTGGATCATGAGCGAAGTTTCCGTCGGGTTTGCAATTTAACTCAATTACCTCACAGCCCAAAGCTTTCAAAAGAAGTGGAGATATAACTCCACCCGCCCCATTGCAACAATCCAGAACCACCCGAAATTTTCTTTTTCTTATCTTCTGTGGATTTATGTAACGTAATTTGAAAATTTTGTCTATATGCTTCTTATTCCATCTATTGTCAAAAGCGATCTTGCCAAGTTTGTCCCATCTTCCGTATTTAATCCTATTATTTTTTACCAGATAATAGAACTTTTTGCTCTCTTTTTCGCCCAAGAACATCCCATCCGCTCCCACGAATTTCAGTGCATTCCATTGAATGGGATTATGGCTGGCAGTTATAATTATCCCTCCCTTTGCCTTCAATTCCTCCACCACTATCTCAACGGTGGGAGTGGCACAGATGCCCAAATCTATCACTTCACATCCAGTGGAGAGAAGTCCAGAGACGACAGCCGACCTGACCATTTCCCCAGAAACCCTTGAATCTCTTCCCAAGATCACTTTTCCAGAATTACACAGATTTCCAAAAGCGGAGGAATATTTTAGCACTATATCCGGGGTCAAACTTTCCCCGACTATCCCTCTGATACCTGAGATTCCTGCCATCAAATCTTTTTGCATGGGGAGGGCTCCCTTCGAGTGGAGGTGCGACAGAGGTGCTTCTCCACCCAGTTGACCAGATTAATTACGATCCCACCCACCACCTCATCCGGTATACCATCGAAATGAGACGACTTTTTTCTTAAATCCACCTGATCGTTAACATGATCAACTACTACAAGCTTTCCTTGAGAGGTCAAGGCTATCTCGGTGGAAAAAAGTTCTAATCTGGAAATTTTGGATACTTTCCGCATGATGCTTTTTATGTTAGAGTAAATCTTTTTGTCGATCTCTGAGGGAGATAAAACGTCAGCTATTTTGGTCTGATCGTCCCACCAGCAGGGGAGAATTTCTCCAAATGCGAAGAAAACCCTGAACCAGGCTCTCCGGCCATTTAACTGAACTGGTTCTATCTTCTCCTGAACCAGATACTTGTCCTCAGGGAATTGTTGTCGGGCTTGTTGAATGTCCTCCATGGTTCGGGCATTGGTCACCACACCATCGCCACATCCTCCACAAGCTGGCTTGATGACAAAGGGAACTCCTACCCTATTCAGACGAATTGAGCGTACTTCCGGACATTTATCCCAGGGAGGAAACACCATGGTCTTCGGAACGTTTATGCCCTTTAGGGAGAATTCCCGATGCATGGTGGCTTTATCGATCGCCCATACCACCCGATCCGCATCATTGATCATCTTTACTCTCTCTTCCTGCATAACATCCACCAACTGGTCGAAATCCTCCTCCTGGTCAGAGGCTCGATCAAAAAAGATTTTAAACTGAAGCTCCCCTTTCTCCATCCGTTGGAGGGTCTCGAGCAGATTATGTGGATGAATCAGATATGAAAGAATTCCCCTCCTTCCACATTCCGTATCTATCTGGTGGACAAAATCAGCGTCATATTCCCAGCACCAGGCTATGGCTAAATCGTATTTTTGCAAACTCTCACCTCATCGGCTGTATATGTGCCAGCGAATCTAAAATATTATACCTTCTTAAAAAAAACAAAAAGAAATTTTTGACCTCACACAGACTATAATCGGTTATAAGGAGGCATTTATTCACCGATAGGCAAGATTTGAGGAACCAAGATACTTTGTGCCGCTTACACGGATTTAGAAGGAGCGCATAGAAGGAAAAAGTGGGGCGGTGAGGGCTGGGATCACCGCCCCAAATCAACTGTGGCTCTTTTAAATTCAGCTCTGGCTCAAAAAAGTCTTTTCTTCGTTATTTTTCACTGCCTAAAATCAGAGGCAGCCCAGATTCTGAGCTTCCGATGACCACAACCTTGGTGTTGGGACTTTCGGCTAACTTTATGGTCGCCTCAATTCCCTTCCACCGAAGAAGATTATCAGTAAGCCCCTGGGTTATGATCCGCTGAAAATCAGCGATTCCCTGAGCTTCGATCTTTTTTCGCTTGGCCTCCTGTTCTTCTTTGAGCAGAACAAACTGCATCTTTTGTTGTTCCTGGTCCGCGGCTAACTTGTAATCTATGGCTTCAGTTATCTTAGGAGGGAGCTCCACATTTCTTATGATCACGTTCTCCACGTCTATGAACTTGTCTGTCAGGACTCCACTGAGCGCCTCCAGGATTTCCGAGGAGATGATCTCCCTTTTGGTGCTGTAAATCTCATCCGGCTTGTATCTGCCCACGATGCTTCGTGCTTCTCCTCTGAGTGCCGGACCGATCACCACATCATAATAAGCAGGCCCCACCGTTATCTGAAGGCTATCCAATTTATTCACCAGGGGCCTGAACCAGACCGAGGTCTCCAACCCGATGGAAGCTCCGTCAGCTGAAAGAACGTGCAAGTTCTCCAATCTCTCATCAGTTTGGGTCTTGTAAACGAAGAAGGAATTCCAGGGCAGATGCCACCTAAATCCCTCCCCATGGATTGTGCCCATCTGGGTTCCCCCGCGGAATCGCATATATTTCACCCCGTGATGCCCTGAAGGGATGTTGGTGCCACAGCCCACCAGAAGAAAGCTCAAAAGAGCCAAAACCAAAAAATTACGCTTTCTCATACTTCCCACCTCCTTTTATTAGGGTTTATGTTATAGGATCGAGTCTTTATGGTTTCTCCACCAAGCCATGAAGGCTTGGCTACGCGAAATTAAATACAAAAGTGATAACCTTAGCCCCAACCCTAAATGGCCTGTAGGTCGGATATGTCCCGCCTTTTTATGGTGACTGCAATCGAACCATTGGCGGGACTATTCGACTCATTCTTCAAGCCACGTTTTTCTGTCCGAAAGCCCCCAAATGGGGGCATTGAGGGTGTACTTCTAAATTTCACCGGAGATGGATATCTTATGCACGCCGCCTAAATCGGCGTAAGAGGAGAAGGCATAATCAAAGCGGTAGACTTTCCATGTCACTCCGAAACCGGCGGCAAAGCCGGCTAAGTTGTCCTTGTCGGAATCGGTTTTGTAATTCTTGCCAAAAGAACTCCACCCCACTCTTAAATAAAGAGGTGCTAAGGCGGTGAACTCTCCCCCTAAATTAAAGAAAATATCGTTATCAAAGGGTTTGGCAACATCCAAAGCCACAACCAGAGGAAGCTCCCGCATATTATGCGATATTCCCAGCTTAACTGACGTGGGCAAGGGGTCTTTATGCGATTCGGTGGCACCTTTTAGCTGAACCCCAATGTTCTGACCCAGACCGCCGATGCGGGTGCGGTTATCTTTGGAGATATAGAAAACCCCCAGATCTAATGCCAGAGCATCAGAGGAGTAGTCTTCGATCTTTTCATAGATGAACTTTCCCGTCGCTCCCAGACTGAACTGAGTATTTATTTTTCTGGCGAAAGAGATTGCCATTGAAAAATCGGACGCCCCAAAGGTGCCCAAATTTGTTCCCTGATCATCTGTTCTGGTGAGAGAGCCATAATTGAAATACGAGATGGAACCACCCAGCCTGATATCTTCACTATAAGGGTGCACATATCCTAAGAATCCGGATTGGATATCGGTGATATAGTTGTTATAGGTGGTAAAGAAGCGTCTTGTCTCAATCTGAACCAGCCCGGCAGGGTTGAAGAATAAAGCCGTTTCATCATCGGATAGACCTACAAAAGCTCCACCCATTGCCGTGGATCTGGCGCCCACATCGATTTTGAGAAATCCATAGGCAGTAGTGCCAACTTTAGAATTGATCCCCCAGGAGGGTGATGAAATCAAAACCACCAAGCCCAACGCTAAGATTCCGCATGCGACTATTTTTTTCATCTTTATTCCTTATTTTAAGCTTGATTTCAATAAGCTATAAGGTATTACCTATCCAAAAATCTCATCGTTTGGTACTTTATACAAATTTACTTCTGTCTGCAAGAAAAGTCAACATTTTTCGATTGGATATCTGCGTCTACTGATCCAGTACGATGAAGCTATTTGGTGTATTATCTGTCACATTCCCCACAGATGAAGCGAATTAAACAGATAGTTATAACAACTCATCAGCTTAATCTAGCTAATCAGTTGGGAGAAATTGACTTTTCCGCTTTAAATAGCTGAATTCACTGTTTGTCTATTATAACCAATATCCGATACAATGTAAGTAATATTCTCCTGTATATTCTCCCACATGTTTGAAACGTTGTGTTAATCGCTCAATTGCCTCTTTATCTTTTAGTTTCTTCAAAGATATTAAGAAATTTGGGAAGGCTCCAAACTCTCGTTTTATCTTTTGAAATTCATTCGCATTAGCTATAATTGCTTTCACCTTCTTTTTGTTATTATAAACTCCAGGCCTTTTGATGAGTTCACTCATCGTTACTTTGGATAATTTAGTGATATCGAATGCATAAAAGCCTTTCTTTATTTTCGACCAATTCTTTCTAATCATCCCCCAGCTAAGTCCGGCTTGCAAAACGCATAAACAAAGGGCTTCAAAATATTCTTGATCGGATTTTGGTATCTTTCCAGGTTTACATTTGCTTTTATCTTCCTTTGCAAAAATGCATCCCCATGGTGCTCTGTGTTCATTTTTGCCCATCCCAGAAGGGTCTCCGTCTTGATAATCCAACAAAACTACCATCCTTTTACAGTTTTGTTCACAATATCCTCTGCCAGCTTCTCTATGGCTCTTTCTTTACCCAGATCCTCTGTTTCATCCTGTGCCGAATAGATTCCCCATCCCAGAAGATCATCTTCTTTCCAGATGGTTTTTTTGTTCTTCTTCTCCTCAAAGGTGACCTTCACCCAGATTCTGACTATATATTCTTCGATGTTTTCCTGTTCATCAAAAGTGTGGGCTTTTAAGGGTATTGTCCTGGACAAATCTTTCAGCGATTTTTTCGGTGAGGGTTTCCCGAATACCATATTCCTGGGTTTGATTGTCAAACAAGGGTATGGCTATGGTGTTGATTCCATATAAGCCAGAGCCAGAGAAAGAATATACTCCGCATCCAGAGATGGAGAACAGAAGACAGAAGACTGAATAAAGAAGACAGCAAACCGTAAATGGTAAACCAGAACTGGAGAATGAATTTGTTGGGGATTGAATGCGGTTATTTTTCATATTGTTTAGGAATTTTCAAAAAACCTCACCCCTTCGTCCCCTTCAGGGTGAACCATTCTCCACAAATTTGGAGAGGGAGAGATAGGGGGAGAAGTAAAACAACTAACGTATTTCCCTCAGTTTCCATCGAATCATCTTAGTACGCTTTGACGAGCACTTGACCATGAATTCATGCATCTGACGAAGCCACTCCAGCTTCTTCTTTGGTGGTATCTGCATGAACCTTAAAAGACGTTCTTCTTCGGTTTCCCATTCGAAAATCATAGACTCTTCTTTAATTTTTTTATCTTGGTTAATTCTTCTATATCCAATTTATCGATTGCCCGAGCTGTTTTCCGTTTCATCTTGATTAGCTTATCTATGGAAATCACAGGTATTGTCAAATCATTAGCTTTAATTTGGACAAAGTCCTTTTGGGCTTCCTCAAAAGATACGGGTGATTCTATAATTATGTCAACTTCTTTCAGTTCGTCCTCTTTAAAGAAGTTAAAAGCCTTCATATGCTTTTTCTTGATCTAGTCTTCCCTCGTCTTTTTATCTGCAATTTTCATTGGATCAATGGTTCGACTTCGCTCACCATTTACCGGTTGTTTTACCCGATAACCTTGGCTTTTCAAAATCTCTACAATCTTTTTGAGATTATCATCGCTCATTTCGACAAGAATATCTAAGTCAGCAGTGCTTCGCATTGCTCCAAGAAGATTAACCGCGATACCACCTACCAGCACATATTTTACTTTCTGCTTTTGGAGTGCTCGGAAAATCTCTTCATAGAAGATCATTTTGAGCCTATCCCCTATTCACATCTCTTATCCTAATGCTTTATGATTCTGCCATACCTCTTTAACAGCGTCGATAAAACCACGTTTGTGGATCTTGAGCCTTGTCGGTTGTTTCTTAACAGCAAAGTCACTCCTTTGAAGACCGATTCAAGTAATTCTTTGAGTGATTCTTTGGTAACTGTATGAAAAATAACATTGACTGACTCGAACAATAGCTCCTTCGATACACGGAGGCACAGTTCCGTTGCCATAATGAGTTCGTGTACCACAACCAAATAGAACTTAGTTATGAAATGTTCGTATTCGTTTCTAATATCCT
>LJUX01000027.1 GCA_001304155.1 candidate division Zixibacteria bacterium SM23_73_3 | reverse complement strand
TGTATTCTGTGTGGAACGGTTGGACAGCTGGCAGTTGGTCCAGGCAGCTCGGAATCCTTCGGTGTAAACTCCGGTTTCTGGCAGGAAGATGGTGAGGGTTTCCTCCGTGGCGACTGTAACAGAGATGGAGTGATAGACCTCGGTGATGTGCTCTATATAGTCAGTTATCTGTATAAAGGGGGACCAGCTCCTGATCCTTTGTGGACTGGGGATTGTAACTGTGATGAAGCCATTGACCTTGGTGATCTGCTCCATCTGGTCGCCTACTTATACAAAGGAGGACCTGCTCCAGGCTGTCCATAAGCATTAAATTCACTTGTCAGAGACCCGGCCGAATCTCTTAATCAGAGGTTCGGCTGGTTTGTTCCGGTTCGACTGACCTCCCTTCTTAGTTCTCCCGGCTCTTTTTGGAGTTCTCATGGCACGCTTGTGAGCCTCAGCCCCTGAAGTGTGTTTTTCTCTTGCGTGATTCTATGGAACTCTTATACTGGGGATCGTGAGTTGAGGGGTGTGGATAAGGAAAGTTCGAAAATCGTCCAGTTGGGGACTCTATTTCGACAACGAGGTCTTAGGAATGGAAATGTAAATGTAGAAGTATAATCCCTGATCTTGTAGTACAAATTTACACAAAATCACACCCCCTCGAGTATTACCTTTACTGTATCAAGATATGCTTCAGAAAGCATGGGGCAATTCCTCAAGAAATTGAGATTGGAAAAAGGATTATCGATTACACAATAGAATGACTTATGGTACTGTCTGGTCTTTTCACGATCTGTTCATTCTGTTGAGAGCACTATTGCTCTGAATTCTTGAGATCGTGTTCATTTTTTCTTGACCTCAGCCAAGTTATTGTCTCTTTCCCGGTCAATCAAAACCACGTAAGGGTCTATCCCCGCCCGAACCGGCTTTTTGTCCACTATAATTTCGATGTCCGTTTCGTTCTGGATCAGTTTGTGTTTCTTCAGGTACAGCTCCTCGTCATCCTCTCCAAGAACACCGATGTCGACATAGTCTTGGATCGGGATCTCGGTCTGGTTGCCGATGCTGTCGGCCCGGAACTTGCGACTGGATACTTCCAAGGTGACTTTGTATTTCCCGTCATCCAATTCTACATAAGAAGCAGACTTGGCTTCATTCTCCCACAAGGTGATGGTCTCAAAAAGATCGCTAATGATGTATCGCAAGCTATCTGGTGTGACCGCACCGAAGGCGTTTACCACATCCAGGGAGGTGGGAAAAACGTCGTCCCTGTGCCCATACTCCTTCACGATCTCACTTAAAGCTCTGTTGACGCGATCCTCACCAATTAAGTCCTGCAGTGCATACATCGCCGCTGTGCTCTTGGGATAATTCAGATAATACTGATCTACGTAACTTCTCATCAGGGGTCGTTCGCCCGCCACGTCCTTTTTCCGTCTTGAGAGATAATGTTCCATTTCTTTTTTCAAGAACTTGCGGGATATCTCCTTTCCATATTTCTTTTCCAGACACATCACCTCAACATACATGGCCATTGTTTCGGTAAGCATTTCGGCACCCTCAGCATGAGCGGGCTTTACTATATATGCCCACCACTGATGGGCCATCTCGTGTGTGCAGATGGCAAATACCAGGTCGATGTCCCCAGGGTCTTCCAGGTTGCTGATAAACCCTGCATCCTCTCGCCAGGTGAAGAGTGTGGGCTGGGAGCGTGCGCCGAAATGAACGTACCTGGGAATCTCGGCTATTCGGAGGACTCGGTAAGGGAAAGGACAAAAGTTCTTGGTGCAATAATCCAAGGACCGCTTCACCCCCTTGATCATACGCTGTACGTTATGAGGATGCTTCTTATCATGGTACACTTCGATTTTGATCCCCTCGTATTCGTCTTCGGCCACCTCGTATTCCGAGGAGGCAAAGACAAACTCACTATGCATTGGAGCTTCAGAGCTGAAGTGGAAGTAGTTTCTTCCGTCCTGGGTCCATTGTCGGACCAGAGTCCCGTTGCTGACAACTCTCTGAGATCCGCTGGTGCTGATGATGGCCTCGAATTCTGTCAGGTGAAACTCAAGCTCGCAGATTGACCTATCTGCTTGCTCCAGCGGTGGACTCTTAGGCTGTTTTGGCAGACCATGTTTTTCCCGATCTCTTTCCTTGGTGAGCTCCAGGCCCCGCACGTAACCGATGAGCGGGAAATAGTCGGGGGACTGCGACGTAAGCAGAAAACAGGTTCCCTTTCGGGCGAGCTGGTCTTTTGGGTTATTCTCAGTAAATCCCTCCGCCTGGGCGATCAGGTCGAACTCGAGTCGAATCTCCGATCCAGGGTCAAGCGGTTTCTGGAGCTCGAATATGCGGAATCCATACTCCCCGCCGTGACATGTGAGCGCAGCAGGCGGCGAGAAATCGAGCTTGTTGATCTCTGAGAGGTATTGATCGGAGAGATTGACATATATCTGGTCGATCTGCCGATCCGTTTTGTTCTTGAGGATATAATACCCTTTCATCAGGGCCTTTCTCTCCTCGGGGTATATGTCCACCTTAAGATCCACCCTGACTATGCTTGGCTGGGGAGCATTCTTGTACTTCGCATATTTCTTTTCGTACTCTGCCTGGATTCCTTTTCTCTGGTCGGTCGACGCATATTGATTTAGAATGTACTTGTTGTAGGAAATGTACCCGCCCGTTGCCAAGAACAGGACCAGCATGATGCCCAGTGCCCAGTGAAGCCTCCTGTTCAATTTTTGCAACCCCACCCTGAATCGGAATTTCAGAGCCGTTTCGTTGCTCCGGCGCCACAAAAGTGACGTTAAGATGCCGAGGATGCCAGCGAACAGGATCCAGTAGATGGAGTACCAGATCAAAAGTGGACCGTAGTGGCCGAACCCGTTGAGGTTGGAATAGATGAATGGAGGCAGTTGACCGTATCGGAACAAGAAATTCTCAGCCTTTAATACCTCAAAGATGACCAGATCGGCAGCCACATAAAGGCCAGAGATGAAAAAACCAAGGACCTTGTTACCTACCAGGTTGTGGATGAAAAAGACGATAATCGTCAGAAACCAGAATTTGACCAGCGTGATGCCGAACAGATGCTTCAAGTAGAGACCCAATTCGATGTTGGTGTAGCCGAAGCCGATCACCTGGGTGGCGATCCCGGTAAGCATGGCCAATACAACGTAGAAAACCTGAATGGACATCATGGTGAAGAGCTTGGACAGATAGCTCAGCCAGTCTGGAAGTGGAAGCGTATCGTAAAACTCGTTGGACATGTGATCCCGTTCCCGCCAGATGATTAAGCCGCCGAAGAAGATGGTGAGCGGAATCATGTAAATCCAGATGTGCAGGGTCTGTTCCAGGAAGCGCGAGGTGAGGGGGTAGACGTTGTCTCCCATGTGGCCGGCATTTGCCGCGAAATTCATCACCAGCTCACCCATGGCCATGAAGGTCAGGATGACGAAAGCGGGATGGAAAACGATCCTTCTGAATTCTCGGAGGACCAGGTGGAAACACTTTCTCAGGTGAAACGAGAAGGTTCGGTCGATGATGGTTGGTCGGATCGTTCCCAATTCACGCACGCCCCTGGACTCGATCCCTTCGACGTCGGTTCGCTTCTCCCTTTTCTTCTCCAGAAGCGAAACGAATTGGAAGCGTTTCCAGGTGTAAAGGAGAATGGTCAGACTGACCGCCATCCAAACAATTCGGTTCCATACGAGAGGAGCCTGCAAAGGAATCTGTTTAAGGTTGATGTCAGCCACGGTCCAGTACTTGGTCAGGATGCCCAGTCCGGAGATGCCGAAGGGGTCCAGCAGGATTTTCGCCGTGTCGTTTTCCCAACCGGTAAAGCCACCCTGTATTGCTCCGTAGATCATAAGAAAGCCCACACCTGCTAGGTAGGTCGCCAGCATATTTCGGCTGAGGGTGGCTAGAGAGAAGAAGATGCTGCCGATAAGCAGCAGGTTCGGAATCAATATGATCACTGCCGGAAGCAGGAAAGCCGACAGGTTGAAAGGGCCGTAATACTTGGGATCGATCACCAGGCAGCCTGCCACGAATCCCATGGCGATGCCCGAATAGATAAGAATATTGGCCGCAAATGCCCCGAGAAAGCGCCCACCGAGATAGGAAGCTTTGCTCATTGGAAGGGTGAAGAAGAAATCGTAAATGCCCGCGGAGAAGTCCCGCGTAACTGCGCGCCCCACCATGACCATGGTAAACAGCACCCCGACCACGCTGAAGCGCGCGGTCAGCTTGGCGATCAGCAGGGGCGCGTTGTGCCATTCCTTCCCGATGCTCAATCCCATCAGGTACACATTTGGATTCAGATTGGATGCAAAGATATACGCACCGAAGAACAGGAGAGCAGTGAAGATGTAAAAGGAAGCACTCTTTAAGTTTCTTTTGAATTCGTTCAGATAAATGCTTAAGAACATGTTTATTGACCTTTCGCAGATACTGGCTGCAACTCACCAGGATTTGGAACGACTAAAGTCATTTGTGCTGAAGATCTGTCTTGAGCAGCTTAGGCATGTCAAATCGCGTTAATTGGCTTGATTTAAGTGGTAGAAGTACACATCCTCCAACGAAGGTTCGATACTCATAAATCCGTTTTCAGGATTAGCTTCGCTGTGAATGTGGATGAAAGTCTTGCCCGCGAAGAGTCGCGTGGATATCACGTCGTACTTCTCCTCGTACTCGGCAAGGTTAACCTTTGCGATTTCTTTTTCCCAGATATTCCCTTTCAGGTGAAACACGGCCTCAAATATATTCTCTTTCAGTATGATTCTGCCTTTGTCAATGATGGCCATGTTCGTGCAGAGATCGCTCACATCGTCAACTATGTGCGTCGACAGGATGACCACCACGTTCTCGCCGATTTCGCTGAGCAGATTGTGAAAGCGAACGCGCTCCTCCGGGTCCAGTCCGGCGGTGGGCTCGTCCACGATGATGAGCTTGGGATTTCCGATAAGCGCCTGGGCGATGCCGAAGCGCTGCCTCATTCCGTTGGAATAGGTGCCCAGTTTTTGTTTCCGCTCGTTCCAGAGATTGACTCGCTTGAGGAGCTCTTCGACTTTTGCCTCTCTCTCCTTTTTGTCCTTAACTCCCTTCAGCAGCGTAAAATGATCCAAAAGATTGTAGCCCGTGTCCTTGGGGTAGAATCCGAAACTCTGGGGCAGATAACCGAGCATTTTCTTCACTTCATTCTTCTGTCTCAGAACGTCAATACCCTCGAAGGTTATCTCGCCGGAATCGGCCTCCTGAAGGGTTGCGATCGTCCTCATCAGAGTGGATTTTCCTGCCCCGTTGGGACCCAGCAGGCCGAAGAGTCCGGTAGGAATTGTAAGAGACACGTCGTCCAATGCCACAACGCCGTTAGCATAGGTTTTGGAAAGATTGTTAATTGATAGTTCCATCATTTTTCATCCTCCTATGTTCTCCAAGTTCATTCGGTTTCTTTAGGATTTCAATTTCCCCTTTTTTCCCAAGTCTTCTCCCGGTGCTCTTCAATTTTTATCACTCTTTATTGGACGGCACAATCAAGATTTTGTTTCAGGGAATCTAAGGATAGAGGGTCCCGCAAGAAGAAGCGAGGCGTGCTCCAATGACGACTGACATCATAAAGAGAGTAACAAGGGAGAAGCACCAGGCATCGGCACTTCCGAACTTGCCAAAAAAGTTCTAAAATCGTCCAACCAGGGACCCACTGGCTATACCCCAAGCCGGGTAACAAACTCTCCAATCTCTTCAAAGTCGGGAGGAAGAATAGGAGATTCTGTGATGAGAAAGTTGCGAAATTCGTCCAGTAGGGGGAGCTTGATTGGACGAGACAGCCCTTTGGCGATTATGTCAAAGGGTTTTCTGTATGTGGGGCAAAGGATTGAGTCGAGAAGGGCGTAGTTCGAAGCTATGAATGATAGAATCTTAGCCTTTTCTTCATAATTCGCTCTAACGTACAGAGGATAAAGGCGCTTAGAGAGTTCGAGGGTTTTACAGCCCTCCTCATAGAAGTTCGGATTTATCTTTCTTGTCTCATCAATTTCTGATTTAATTTCGATAGCCTGGGTTTTATGCTCATTTTTTGCTTTAGGGGGTGTTATTCCCCGCTGTTCATACCATAGGCTGGGTGAAGGACACCAACGGGAAGCAGTGGAGTAAATCACCACTTGGTAAGAATCTCATTACCACTATTCAGGATTATGATGGTCAGGCGAATTGGATCCTGATTAATGCTTCCTTGTGGGAGACATTCAGCAACATATTGAATTATTCCTACATTTCTTGATAAGGACAAAGTTCTTATCAGATCGGAAAACATCCAGACGGTTTTTTCTTACATATTTAAACAGATAAATTTCAACACGTTAACATCCCCTCGTAAAAGGTTGTTGTCAGATCGGCACAAAGGTTGCTTAAAATTTGTAGGAAAACAAAGTTAAAACCTGATACAGGAGGGGGGCTTTAGCCCTAAAGGGTTTTTCTAAAGATTGTATATGGAGTAGCCGATAAGGCTAAACAACGGGAGTGTGGTGGGGACGGCCGCGGAGAAAGCATATCGTAATTTTCTCGCCCGCGGAAAGCACTTCCCAAAAGACTCGCAAGAGACATAAAATGGGGGGATTTTCGCTTTCCAATTATCCATTAACTGAAGCATAAGCCATTGGAGAAAGATGTGGAAGAGGTTCCACATTTAGTATGTAAGCAGAGTACTTTCATACTCCTGAATCAGTAAAGAGATTCCTTTTGTTTTTCAAACAAGCTTAAACTGAAAAGCAGGGGCAAAAGGGAATGAATGAATCTCAAAAAAATGAAAGGGGGTGAACAAGAATGAAGACGATGCGCAAACTCTTTTCAAGTCAGACCGGATTTACTTTGGTTGAGCTGGCTATCGGATTGGTGATTATTGGTCTTTTGATCGGAGCCATTCTGGGAGGCGCCCAGATGATCAAGAACGCCAAGATCAAAAGGCAGATATCGGACATGCGTGGTCTTTACGGAGCTGTCTATACCTACTTCGACAGATTCTTGCAACTGCCCGGGGACTCTGACGCTGACGGTTATTTCGATACCGACTCCACGGTGTGGTATGACATAGAAGCCCAGGAGTTAGCTTACGAGGCCAAGAGGAGTCCGTTTGGAGCCAAGTACTATTTTGGTGCCGACACGGCTGGGACCCCAGCCGCCCACAGGAACGGTAATTTCATAAGGGTAAGTATTCCCCCGGACGTGGCGCTGAATGTTGACAAGCAGCTCGACGACGGCATAGACAGTACTGGATTTGTCGTTTCCAGCTCGACTTACACCGGTACTGCAAAGATTAATGTTTACTACTTCATCGACTAAGGGGTCTTGGTCAGTTCGGAGGGAGGCACTGCCTGGGGCAATGTCTCCCTCCGAATTCCCAATAATATAGTTCCTCAATCTTATTTTGTCTAAGGGGAGGCAGGAGGACACTGTTTCTGTGGTGTCCTCTTTTACGGTTTTCGAAATGATACTAACATTAGTTTCTCTTGGTAAATTAAATGAGCCTCTCATTATATAGGATAGCCCATGGGCACTCCTATAAGGGGTTTACTCTTGTGGAGTTAGCCATAACCATGGCTATAATCGGGTTGCTAACAGTTTCCATCGTCGGACTTTATGCCGCCGTGGGAAAAAGACAGAGGGAGGTGAATACCAAAAAGGAGATGGAGAGCATTAGAGAAGCCCTGCTGGGCTATTATCGGACATACCTGGTTCTGCCATCTCCCGCTTCGGGATACCGTGTCCCCATTAACGACTTGGACCTTCCTCCGACGGTGCAGATGGATGAGATTTATACCGAAAAATATTATGCTTATGTGGCAACCAACGATGGATCGCCTCTCTCTGAGCTGAAAGTTGACGGACAATCCATAGGAAATACCGCTGTGGTTTTGATATCCAGCGGAATAAATTTGAAATTCGACGAGAGCAATAGCGATCTGACTGATGGTGAATATACTCAAGAGGGAACCACAGATGAGTTTGATGACATACTCATCTACCTTTCGGCCAATGAGCTGGCATCCGCCATTGCCTGGAGACGAGAGATAGAAGAGGAGGTAGCGGTTTTAAATCGGGCCGCCCAGATATTGGCAGAAAACGACGATGATGGGGACGGGTTCGTGGATGAGGATTCCACTGACGCCTCGGGCAATTCGGATAGCATGACCAATTGGAATTTAGTGACCGGAGTGCAATCTTTGGTAAATGCCGGACTTATCTCGAATCCTGACCATATAGTGGATCCCTGGGGAATCGAATATAACTGGGATTCGTTTGGTCATGAATTTTATTCCGCTGGTCCCAACAAAACTGATGAGGGCTGTGGCGGTGATGATATCTGTCCTTAGGAGGTCAAGATCTGATGCTTTTGTGTGTAGACTTTGCAGGTAAGAAAATCAAAATAATAGGGGTGGAGAGGGTGGAAAAAAAATTCAAAGTGGTGGCATCGTTTGAATTCGATGGTGCTGATCTTACTGGAGCCCTTGGGGAGTATCTTAAAAACACTTCTGCGAATATTGCTGAAATAAGGGTTTCTGGAGCTTCGGAAGATACCTTTCACAAAATCTTTATTTTGCCTGATCTGAAAAAAAGGATGCTCAAATCAGCCGTGAAAACTGAAGTGATAAAAGCCTTTGAAAATGGATATCAGTTTAAAGAAGAGGATATAGGTGAGGTACCTGGTCCTGGCAATATAGTCAATCGAAAAATGATGACTGTGGGATTAAAAAGGAAAACCTTAGAAGAGCTCTCCAGAATGTTTGCCGACTCCCGGATCAAACCGAGCATTTATACAACCTATCCCGTAGCCTTGCAGGCTCTACTTGAAAAAATGGGCATCCTCTCTGAAGAGTCCCTGGCCTTTATGGAGCTCGATTCTCCTGCCGGTCGGATCGTCATCTTCAAAGGGGAAGAAATCCGACTGACCCGAGAGCTTCCTTTAGCAGAGGAAGAGAAAGATTCTGAAAGTTCAGCCCTGGCTAAGGATATCTACCGGACTCTCCTTTTCTACAACGACACTTATCCTGAGGAGAGGGTAAGCAGATTGATGTTCGCTGGAAGTTCCACCAGTTCGGAAATTAAAAAAAGTTTAAGTCAAAAGGCCGGAGCCGAGATCATTCCTTTTAACCCCGAAACAGTTTTCCAGTGTACGGAGGAGGCATCTAACATTCATCCCGGATGTTTGGGTTTGGCTCTTCTGGACCCTGACCGCTCAAGTTTTGGGTTCCTCCCATTCTCGGTTCAAGAGAAAAAGAAGATAAAAAGAATACTGGCACTATCCTCCTCCGTCTCCTTAGGTGTTCTTCTGATCTTTGCTTTAGCCGTTTCTCGATTCTCTTTAGATCTGAGAAACTTGAATGCTTTTCACGGAGGAATGAAGGGAGAGATCAGGATGAAGGAGGACAGGTTGAAGGAGCTGCCCTTGGAGTTTGTCTCTCAATCCATCGAGTCCTCCCAGCCGTTCTGGTCTGAAATTCTTCTGGAACTGGCCGCAATCGTACCACCAGGGGTGGTTCTTAGAACTTTCACCTTTAAAAAGATGAAAAAGGTGTGGCAGGGGGTGGTCACCGGCGTGGCAGATGGATCAGATGAGATTAATTCGCTTCTGCTGGTGGAGGAGGTGCAAAATAATTTCGTTCAATCGCCTCTTTTTAATAGTGTTAGGTTGACTGAGAGGGAACTAAAGGGGAAACAAGTTGCATTTAAGATAATCTATCAATTGGATATTTAAAATGAGCAAAGAGAAAATTATCATCATCGGCTTCGGTTTTCTGATTTTGTTGTTCGCTTTCTTTGCAATAAAGAAAATTAAGTCGCTTAATGAACAGATCACCGAACAAAAGGAACAGGTGGCAAAATCACATCAGCGGTTAGAGTATGTCAAAGATCTGGAGGAATCTTTGGAAGAGAGAAAAATGAGTGGCAAGGTCTTAGTCGAAATTCCCCGGGCGCAGGACCCGATTGCCAATAAAGTCCTGATGAGGAAGTTCATGAAAGCCTTCCTGTTACGATTAGGACTTGAAGCCGAGGTGGAGATAGAAAATGAGCGCAAAAGCAGGGACTTTCCTGATATGGTCACGGTAAATGAAGTACCCTTAAAGATTGGCATAAAAAACTACTCCTCCTATGACCAGGTGATAAAGATGTTAAAGGAATTCAAACAATTCCCTTTTGCGGTGGAGATACTTACCATTGGTGGTACGGATGTGCCCGTGTCGGGGAATTTAAGGGTACAACTTAAATATTATTTCGTCCCGGGAGGTTCTTGAAATGGAATTGGGTAAAAGTTTGAAATCCAAAAAACTTATTCTTGGGGCAGGGGCAATAGGGGTGATTCTGGTGGGATTTTTTGCCTTGAAGTTCATGACCTCGGGCGGAGGAGATATAGTGTCTGAGAAACCGCGGCCAACCTCCCAAACAGGAAAAAAAATCTCCAAACCCCAAAAAAAGGAGCAGACAAAATCTCCTCTTTTCGAGGCTATGGAAAAGCTAAAAGATCCTTTCCGAACAGAGGACCCCAGGGCTGCAGAATTGCAGGATAAGCTTAAGTTAACCCAAAAAGAAGTCGAATACTTGAAGGCCACCTTGGAGGAAAAGAAACTACGGCAGGAGATAAAGGAAATAGAGAGATCGATGGTTGAAGGTGAGCGGACCGGCACCTCCGGACACCAGTTGAAGGCTTCCTCCTCGGACGAAAACAAAGTCGAAACCAAATCCCCAAAAAGGGTGAAAATCATGGCGATCCTGATCGCTGACGAAGAGAGAAGTGCCCTCCTAATTTCCGGAAACAGAAAGAACTGGGTTCACGAGGGAGAGCAATTCGATGGTTGGGAGATAAAAGAGATCAAAAAAGAAAGCGTTGTCCTCTTAAAAGAGGGCAAAACATATGTTTTCTTCTATGATCGTCCGGACATCACCCGGGAAGGTGAGTCGTGAGAAAATCCAATTCCACAAAGGGGATACTTCCCGTACTTATTGTCTTTCTTTTTCTTAGCAGCTGCGCTTCAAATTTAGCCCAGCAGGATGTGAACCAGGCAATGACCCGCATTGAAGATCGGGAAGAAACTCCTCCACCCATACCACCGGAATTGAGTTTTTCCCCCGTGCTGGAGGTTGAATCTGAGAAAGAGAAGCTTTTTTCCTTCTCGGCAAAAGAGATTGCCTTAGAGGATGTGCTTTATCCTCTGTCAAAGGAGGCGGGCTTTAATATCATCTGGGATAAGGAGGTTGATCCAAAGACTCGGGTCAGTGTGAGTTTCGAGGATCTCACACTAAAGGAAGCCTTAGATGTCACATTTGCTCCAACCGACTACCTGTACACCATGAACAGCCCTACACTTCTGGTAAAACTCATAGATACCCGTATCTTTGAGCTGGGATATGTCCCCATTAAGATCAACTCTCAGATGCAGGTAGGAGGTGATGTGCTGGGATCGATTCCGAATGTGGGAGGAATAAGCGGGCAATTCCAGATTGCCGGAGCTACAGACCCGGATGCGGTCGACCTTTGGAAGCAAGTGGAGGAGGTGATCAAAAACATAATTTCCTCAGAAGGAAAATATTTTTTAAATAAACTTGCCGGCATAGTGGTGATAACCGATCGCAAGAAAAACCTGAAGATGGCTGAAAAGTTCATTGAAAGGTTAAAGGACACTTTAGAAAGACAGGTGTTGATTGAAGCGGAGGTAGTTGAGGTCACTCTGGAGCAAGCTCAATCCTGGGGGATCGATTGGTCGGCAGTTCATTCCTTCCTGTTGGACAATAAAACCATAGATCTGACAGCCACTCAGAGTCTGGGCTTGCCAGGTTCAGTGGTCGAATTCACCGCTTCCCGACACGATGCCACTCTGGTCTTGGACGTTTTAGGCAGATTCGGAGAGGTTAACGTCCTCTCCAAACCCAGAGTTAACGTGATGAACGGTCAGACCGCGATGATCAATGTGGGACGGGTGATAAGTTACTGGGAGCTAACCGGACTCTCCGCCGGAGCAGAGGTAGGCCAGCCAATTATTTTCCCCCAACAAAAGACCGTACTTCTGGGCCTGACCATGGGAGTAACCCCTAATATCTCATCGGATGATTTTGTCACCCTGCAGGTGGTTCCAATTGTGAGCGATGCTTCAACCTGGTCTGAATTTCAATTTGAAAATCAAACGCTGAAAGCTCCCAATATCGACATTCGGGAGACCAGCACTCAGGTGCGGATAAAAAACGGAGAGACTGTCGTAATCGGAGGTCTGATTACCTCCAAGAAAACTGACACAGAACATAAGGTTCCTTTGTTAGGGGATCTGCCTTTGCTGGGCTATTTCTTCAAACGGAAGGAGACGACCGAACAAAGAGCAGAACTGGTCATCTTCCTGACCCCCAGGATAACCACTTTTGACAAAAAGGGAGGCTAAAATGAAATTGATCTTCAGGTCTTCCAAACAGGGAGAGGAGGTTATTTTAGGATCTCACGACCGCAGAAGGATAATCTCATCACTTGAGCAGAAAAAAAAGCAGACTCTTTTGAGAGTGGATCTTCTGGATTCATACAAAAGTTATTTCAAATTTCAAGAATCCGCTTTCTCGGTTGCTCCAGATCATAAATTCTTTTTCTTCTCCCACTCGGCGGCTGAAGCCTTAAATCATGTACGGTATGGTATATATGAAAGCTTGGGTTTCACCTTGATAAGAGGAGAGCCGGGCACTGGCAAGACCATGCTTCTGCGATACTTCCTAAGTAAATCTGGAGAGGATTTATTAACAACCCACATCTCCGATCCACGCTTGTCTGGAAAAGAACTCCTGCTGGCGGTTTTAGCAAGTTTAGGGATGTCCAGGTTTCCTGATGACGATCTGACCGAAAGAAAGTTGGTCCAACAACTTTATGATAGACTTCTTTCGGCTCACCGTCAATCAAAGAAGGTGGTAATCTTTTTAGACGAGGCTCAGGGGCTGGATTTTGAATCCTTGGAAGGATTGAGACTTCTTTCTAACCTGGAAACAAACAACCAGAAGCTGATTCAGATTGTTCTTTTTGGGCAGACAGAACTGGAGGAAAAACTACAGGAGAGAAGACTGCGGCAGTTGGATCAGCGCATTCTGGTAAGATACCATCTTTTGCCGCTTGAGCCTGAAGAGATTCAACCCTACATCCAGCATCAACTGACCGTGGCTAAGATCGATTCTTGTGTGGAGTTTGATCTTCAGTCCATAAACAAGATCTATGAGATCTCCGGGGGATTACCCCGGATGGTCAACGTTCTTTGCGAAAGAGCCATGATGTCTGCCTTCGTTGAGAATACCAGAAAGATCAACGTGGGGAATATCCTGGAGGGTTGGGAAAGTTTGAATGGAATAAAGATATTGGAAAGAACAAGAGTGTAGACAAGAAAAGATTATAGCCATTAGGGTAAAAAAGTGGGACTGATAACTAAAGCCGTAGAGAAGGTGGAGAAAAAAGGGAGTCCACCGGTTGAGCAGGAGACACCACCCAAACCAGAGGGCAAAAAGAGGGGAGGAAAAAAGAGAGTGGTGATTAGGGTGGTGGCTTTACTGTTTGTTGGAACCGCTTTGGGTCTGGGTTACTTATTCTTACTCAAGCCAGCCCCGGAGATTCCACCAAAGATGCACCGCCGCTCGATAAGTGCCAGGAAGAAACCAGCCAAGCCCGCAACAGCCCAGCCGGAACCGAAGAAGGATACTGGTGCTGGAAAAGCAAAGGTGGAAAAAAAGGAGACCGCTTCGGCAAAAACTTCGAAAAAACCAGTTGTTGGACAAGAACCAACCAAAGAGAGTGCGAAAGTTAGTGCGCAAAGGGCGAAAACGTCAGCGCCTAAGAGTGAGCCTTCTGACCGAATCGTTGAGAGCCGGATTTCCAAGGCAATAGATGAAGGAGAAACCCCAGGGCTTCCGATTGAGAAGTCTCAAGGATCTATTGTATCTTCAATGTCTGAAAAGGGAGAAAAAATCCCAGAAGATGTTATCTCTTCTGAAGGCGAAAAGGAGACTTCTGGACAATATATTCCGGATGAAACTTTTTCTCTTGCCCCCGAAGAATTACCTTCAGAAGAAATCACTTCACCCTATCCGGTTGAGCCAAAAAAATGGTTAGCCCAATGGTCGCTGACCATTTCAGAAAGATCAGATTCCAGAGCACAAAGGTACTACAAGAAGGGAATATCTTATCAGCAACAAGGAGAGCTCAATTTAGCTATCGATTCGTATAAAGAGGCATTGACCTTTAACCCGGATCATCTGCAAGCACACATGAATCTGGCAACAGCCTATTTGGAGACAGGCAGATTTAAAGAGGCAGAGCAGGAATTGTTCTACCTGTATGCATTAAAACCCAAAGATTCAAAGATACTTTTCAATTTTGGGTTGCTTTTGTATCAAACCGGAGAACATACCTCGGCTGAGTTCAAGCTCAAAAGATTGCTGGAATTAGATCCCTTTCATTTGGAGGCTACTCTTCTTCTGAGCAGCATCCACGAGGAAAAGGGGGAACTTAACAAAGCACTTGAGTCTTCTATGAAAGCCTATAGGATTAATTCGGCTGATTCTCGCGTGCTTTACCGGTTAGGTAGGGCCTGGGACCTAACAGGTGAACCGGCAAAGGCAGCAAGATATTACCGGCTATTTCTTAATGTTTGTTCAGAAAACGAAGGCGAATTAGAGTTAGGTGTTCGTGATCGATTGAAGTATCTTGCCTCGCAAGGGGAGGAAAAATGACCCAGACACTGGGAGATATGTTACTGGAGACCGGGAGGATAACCAAGAGCCAATTTGAATTGGCTAAGATAGAGAAGGACCGAACCGGTGCCAAGTTTGGAGAGGTGTGTGAGAGATTGGGATTTATCAGCCACGAGGAGGTGCTTAAGTTTGTGGGGCAGCAGTTTGAGGCACCTTTCCTTGATTTCGCCAACACTCACGTGGATACCGAGGTGATTAAGCTCATTCCGGAGGAGGTCGCCAGAACATCCAAACTTATACCCGTAGAGGCAAAGGAAGGCGTATTGACCGTTGCCATGGCTAACCCCAATGACATCAACGCCATAGACCAACTGGGGGGAATCACTAGGCTAACCATTGAGCCAAGAATCGCTGACGAGGAAGCCATCTTGAGTTATATAGATGAACTTTACGGAATGACCGTCTCTCCAGAGAAAGTAATCGAGGAGAGCTTAAGCCAGGCTTTGAGCATGGATGAAGTAGAAGAGGAGACCCCTCCGTTGATCAGATTAGTGGATTCCTTGATCGCCCGGGGAATAAAGGAGAGAGCCACAGACGTCCACATAGAGGTAGATGAAAGCGTGGGACGGGTTCGTTACAGGATAGACGGCGTCCTCTACACCGCCTTCATCCTGTCCAAAAAAATCTATCGTCCGGTGGTAAGCAGAATAAAAATTATGGCGAGTCTGGACATAACTGAGACCAGGATTCCCCAGGATGGAAGCTTTCGCTTTACTTACAATACTCAGGATATCGATGTCCGGGTATCTACCATGCCCATTTTTTATGGTGAGAGCGTGGTGATGAGAATATTGCAGAAGCCAAAGTTTCTGATGAGCCTCCAGGACCTCGGCTATTGGGGTGATAATTTTGAGAGGTTTAAGAGACTTGTTCAGAAACCGTACGGCATGATCGTGATCACCGGCCCCACCGGCTCTGGCAAGTCTACCACCCTTTACGCTGCTCTTACCACTTTAAATGCCTTGGAAAAGAACTTGATTACGCTGGAAGATCCGGTGGAATATCAGCTTCCTATAGCCAAGCAATCTCCCATACATGAAAAGGCAGGATATACATTTGCCAAAGGGTTGCGCTCCATTTTGCGTCATGATCCGGACATAATTCTCCTTGGAGAGATGAGAGACGAAGAGACCGCCGAGATGGCATTTCGGGCATCCATGACCGGTCACTTGGTCTTCACCACCCTGCACGCCAACAGTGCTTCAGCCGCGGTGGCACGTCTTTTGGACATGAATATTGAACCCTTTGTGATATCCACCTCTCTTTTAGCGGTGATAGCCCAAAGACTGGCCCGAAGGATATGCTCCAAGTGCAAGGAGAGTTATGTCCCCTCTGAGGAGGAGCTTGGTTATTACGAACAACTAAGAAACTTGAAAAATCCAACTTTTTACAAAGGTAAGGGCTGCGAAAGGTGCAAGCACACCGGCTATCGGGGAAGAATCGGCATATACGAGGTGTTGGAGGTAAACGAAGAGGTGAACCAGCTCATCCTCCAGAAAGCCCTCTCTGTCGAGTTAGAGAAGGCCTCCAAGCTGAAGAGCATGTTAGATGATGGAATCGAGAAGATACTCAAAGGGGTGACCACCATAGAGGAAATTCGAAGGGTAATCGGGTAATGACACAATATAGCTATCAGGCGGTAGACTCCAAAAACAAGCAGGTAAAAGGTAACCTTCCCGCCCGCAATCTAGAAGACGCAGAGGAACAGCTCAGAGAGCTGGGTCTGTATCCCATTTCGGTGCAGGCAAAGGCAAAACGAAAATCCGGTGGCTTGGGAGCAGGGAAGGTTACCACAAAAGACGTTCTCTCTTTTACCATCCAGTTGCATCTGATGTTTACCGCTGGACTGCCTCTTTTGCAGTCCTTGCAGAACATAGCGGAACAGGAAAAAAAACCCAAATTTCAGGAGGTGATCGGAGACATCTGTAAAAAGATAGAGACCACCGGCAGTTTTTCCGAGGCCATTGCAGCCTATCCGAAGGTTTTCCCCCCCTTCTACCTGGGGGCGATAAGAGCCGGAGAACAGGGCGGCACTTTAGCCGAGATATTGAAGGAGCTGGCTATCTCCCTGGAAAAACAGGATGAGTTGCAGGCAGAATTAAAGCAAGCTCTGATGTATCCTTGTATGATCATGGTGGTCATGTCTGCAGTTACCGGCTTTTATGCTTTTTATCTTATGCCCAAGATGATGGAATTGGTAATAGAACTGGGTGCTCCCATTCCCTGGTACACCCGAGGCGTTCAG
Organism: candidate division Zixibacteria bacterium SM23_73_3; assembly: GCA_001304155.1. GTDB lineage: Bacteria > Zixibacteria > MSB-5A5 > MSB-5A5 > SM1-73 > SM23-73-3. Next base: position 5,417 of record LJUX01000027.1, on the reverse strand, counting down.
TTTGTCATCGGTTCTATCATGAGCCTCTGGATACCAATTGTGGTTTTCGCCGTGGCAGGCTTTATTGCCCTTCTTTTTTACCGCAAGACCGAAAGTGGAGCTTATACTTTAAGCTACATGAAGATGAAGGTTCCGCTTTTCGGCTCAGTTATTCAGAAAAGCATCTTATGCACCTTCTCCCATTATCTGTCACTTCTACTCCACTCTGGCTTTGGATTACTCCCCTCTCTGGATTTGGTTAAAGGAACCATCGGTAATAAAACCATTGTGAGATCCATAGAAACCATGGAGGAGCGGATAAAAAGAGGCGAATCCTTTGCCGACTCCATGAAAGGACTTCCCTTCCCCGGCTTTATGATCACCATGATAGGCTTGGGAGAACAGACCGGCAAGGTGGCAGAACAGCTTGTTCTGATCAACGGATACTTCGAAAAGGACGTGCAGAGAACCACCAAGAAGGTTCTAACCGTGATGGAACCTCTTATCCTGGTGGTCTTTGGAGGCATCTCCGCGGTTATACTACTCTCCACCTTCTTCCCTCTGTATAATTCCATGGGTCAGATCAAATAAAAACTTCTTTAAAGAAACTCCGGTTCCTGAATTAAGATGAGCCTTAAGTTCCTTTCCTGTTTCTTTGTAAAAACTCATAGAAACATTTCTCGTTTGGGGTAAAAGATCAAACAAAAGTGTATGATTTGTATTTGGTCTCTACAAGACTTTAAGATTTGGACTTGATTTTTGAGATAATATTTGTTATTAAGTATTAATCAGATGTATTATGGTGAATATTGGAAATCTTAAAAGTTGTGGACGTCCCACACCGTAGCAATAGGTGAGTGGTAGCCGAAACCTTTAGTAGCGCACTTCATTGAAATTAAAGCCCCCCATTTCACCTAGCATGTTTGCGAATGGTTTGGTTCACCAACATGATGGTGCATAAGACGATACACTAAAATATGATTAGATGATGTAGCATGGGTAGATTGTTGATTGTCTCAAACAGACTGCCAATGAACGTGGCAAAAAAGGAAGGGTGTCTGCGCTTTCAACCTAGTGCGGGCGGGGTGGCTACGGGTTTGAGTTCATTTTATAAATCATACCAGAGCTTGTGGATAGGATGGCCGGGAATCACTCTGGAGAAAATAAGACTGGATGAGATAGAGAAAATCGGCAAAAAGTTGTTGGCTGAGGATTGTTATCCTGTCTTTCTCTCCCAGCACGACGCTGAGAATTACTATTATGGTTTCTGCAATAAAACCGTCTGGCCGCTCTTTCACCACTTTCCATTATTTACCTCCTACAACAAAAGTTTCTGGGAAACATACAAGCGGGTCAACTATACCTTTTGTGATGCACTGGTTAAGGCGGCCGAACCTGAAGATATCATCTGGGTTCACGATTATCAGCTAATGCTGCTTCCGGGACTTATAAGAGAGAAATTGCCTGATGCCAGCATAGGGTTCTTCCTTCACATACCCTTCCCTTCTTTTGAAGTATTTCGTCTGCTACCCTGGCGCAAGGAGATTATCGAAGGGTTTTTGGGAGCGGACTTGATCGGGTTTCACACCAACGATTATGTTCTCCATTTTCTTGACAGTGTTCACCGTCTGCTGGGTTACGAACATGCCTTTGGCCAAATCAACGCGGGGAGTCGGGTGACAAAGGTGGATGTTTTTCCCATGGGGATTGATTACAAACGTTTTGCTTCAGCTGTGGATGATCCAGAGGTGCAAAAAGGAATCCAAAGGATTCGTAAGAAGATGGGAGATCGTAGAATAATACTATCCATCGATCGTCTGGATTATACAAAGGGCATCGTCCAGCGTTTAGAAGCGTTCGATCTCTTTCTGGAGAATAACCCACAATACAAAGAGAAGGTTACTTTCATTTTGGTGGCAGTTCCATCGCGCACCGGAGTGGAGCATTATGCGCAGTTAAAAAACAGGGTTGACGAACTTGTAGGCAAAATTAATGGAAAACATGGAACCATCGGCTGGGTGCCCATCTGGTATTTGTATCGTTTCCAGCCGTTTCACAGCTTGGTTGCCCTATATAACGTGGCAGATGCCGCTCTGGTGACTCCTATGCGGGATGGAATGAATCTCATAGCTAAAGAGTTTGTGGCAACCAAGGCAGATGGTAAGGGGGTTTTGATTCTCAGCGAGATGGCGGGAGCTTCAAAGGAGTTGGGCGAAGCGATTATAGTAAATCCAAATAACTTGGAAGAGGTGGCACAAGCTCTAAAAGAAGCTCTAACCATGCCAAGGGAGGAACAGATAGAGCGCAACCGGATAATGCAAAAGAGGCTTCAGCGATATAACGTGGTGCGCTGGGGAACCGATTTTGTGGATGCGTTGTCTAACATCAAAAAAATCCAGATGGAATTGTCTGTCAGAAAATTGATCCCGGAGACGCAAAAAAAACTAATCAGAAACTATCAGGAGAGCGATAATAACATTATACTGTTAGATTACGATGGGACTTTAGTTCCCTTTACCGATAAACCTCAAAAGGCAAAGCCAGATGAAGAACTCCTGAGTACGCTTGATTCGCTCGGCAGTAACCCTAAGAATGAGGTGGTAATAGTCAGTGGACGAGACAAAGACACTCTGGATAGATGGTTTGGAAACGAAAAACTGAATTTGACTGCCGAACACGGGGTATGGATCAAGGATCGGGGCAAGCCGTGGGGGACCATAGAGCCCTTAAGAGACAACTGGAAAGAACAGATTCGACCCTTCGTTGAATGGTATGAGGACCGAACCCCTGGGTCTTTTATTGAAGAAAAAGATTTTTCCTTAGTCTGGCATTACAGAAAAGTAGAGCCTCAATTAGCTTCGCTAAGAGCGAGAGAGTTAAAGGATGCGCTGTTGCAGCTTACAGCTAATCTTAACCTTGGAGTCTTAGAAGGGAGCAAGGTCATCGAAATAAAAAGCGTTGGCATAAACAAAGGGCGGGCAGCACTGCACTGGCTTTCAAAAAACACATGGGACTTTATCCTGGCAATAGGAGACGATTGGACGGATGAAGATCTGTTTGCCATTCTTCCTGAATCAGCTTATTCCATAAAAGTGGGCTTAAGCCCTTCCAAGGCTAAGTTTAATTTAGATTCGGTGGAACAGGTAAGATCATTATTAAAAGAGCTGGTCGGGAGATAATATGCGCAGCTTGGATGATTACAGTGAAATCGTGGGAGATGAAGTTCTCTCCACCATCTACCGGAAGGCAAGAAGACTTACCGGAAAGCATGTATTGCACATAAATGCCACCTATCAGGGCGGCGGTGTTGCAGAAATTTTAGGATCTGTGGTGGTGTTGATGAATGACATCGGGATTGATACCGGCTGGAGAATTCTGTTTGGAACCCCCGACTTTTTTGCAATAACCAAAAAATTTCATAATGCCCTTCAGGGAGCCCCAATAAATCTTACTGAAATAAAAAAACGGCTGTATATCCGAGCTAATGAGGATTTCTCTGTGTTTACCCATATAGATCATGATTGTGTCATTGTTCACGATCCCCAACCCCTACCTCTTATAAAATACTATACTAAAAGGCAGCCCTGGATCTGGAGATGTCATGTGGATTTATCAAATTCTAATAGTGCACTCTGGGATTTTCTTAAGAAATTCATTCTCAGATATGATACCATGATCATCTCAAGTGAAAAATATAAAAGAGCGGACCTGCCGGTGGATCAAAGGATAATTCACCCTGCCATTGATCCTCTTTCTCCAAAAAATATGAAAATTTCCGAGAGGGATATTACAAAGTATCTGAAAAAGTTTGGTATACCCAGGGATAAACCACTCATCACCCAGATATCAAGGTTCGACAAGTGGAAAGACCCGGAGGGAGTTATTCAGGTATTTAAACTTGTCAGGAAGAAAGTAGATTGCAGATTGGTGTTATGTGGAAGTATGGCGGCAGACGATCCGGAGGGATGGATGATCTATGAAAAAGTGGAGCGAAAGGCGAAAGATTTGATTGAAAATAAAGACGTCATACTTATAACCAGTGAAAACAGTATCCTGGTAAATGCCCTGCAAAGAGTCTCCGCAGTCATAATACAGAAGTCAACCCGGGAGGGCTTCGGGCTTACCGTCACTGAAGCTTTGTGGAAGGGAACCCCTGTGGTAACCTCGAACATAGGAGGAATTCCCCTGCAGGTAAGCGACGGCGAAAATGGGTTTTTGGTCGAAGCTCGTGACAAAAAAGGATTTGCAGAAAGGATCATGCAATTGCTCAAAAATCCTAAACTGGCAGAAAAGATGGGCAAAAAAGGCAAGGAAATAGTCAGGAAAAATTTTCTTATAACCAGAGTCATTTCCGATTATCTGGACTTGTTGAATGATATGATAAAATGAACCGCACACAGCGGTGGACTCTATTAGCATTTCCCCGAAATAGAGTTATCTTAGTTTTCTTTCTCTGAAAGTCCATTCTCTTTTCTAAATGTGACTTAAAAAAATTCAAGATTTAAAAATTTCAGGCTTGACTTTTCGGATAATATTTACTATCAAATGGGCGAAAGTTCTTAATGGTTAAAATTGAGAGCCACAAAGGTGGTTTCATCCAGACAAGAAATACCTGTAATAAAACGGTAAACAGATACAAGAAATCGTTCACTTAAAACCAAAAGGAGGAAAAAGCATGAAACGCTCCAAGCTTTTTTGGGTGTTGGGTGCGCTTTTGCTCTGTGCCGTAATGGCGCTTTTCATCTCTTCCTGTGGGACTGCTGAGACCAAACTCATCCCCCGAGAGGTGATCTTTGGAAATCCGGAAAAAGCCAGTCCCCAGATTTCGCCGGACGGCACTATGATGGCTTACCTGGCTCCGGTAAACAACGTGTTAAACGTCTGGGTAAGGACCATCGGGGCTGAGGATGACAAACCGGTGACCAAAGACGACAACCGCGGAATACGCATCTATTTCTGGGCAGCAGACTCCAAACACATCATGTATCTCCAGGACGCTGGTGGAAATGAGAACTGGCGTCTGTATGGGGTAAATCTGGAAACAGACGAGATTAAGGATTATACCCCGTTTGAGGGTGTACAGACTCGGGTTGTTGATCGCAACAAGCATTTTCCCAACGAACTGCTTATTGCCATGAACAAGGAGAACCCACAACTTCACGATGTATATCACCTCGACTTGACATCCGGTGAACTGGAGCTGGTGGCCAGGAACCCGGGCAATATCATTGGCTGGGTGACTGACGCTAATTTTAAAGTGCGCGGTGCTTTGGCATCCACACCTGAAGGCGGATTCGACCTGATGCTTCGGGAAAATGAGGAGGCCAACTGGGAAAAATTCATCAGCTGGGATTCAGAAAACACTTTAACCAGTGGGCCGGTTTGCTTTTCCAAAGATGGTCAATATCTGATTTTGCTCGATTCCCGTGACGTGAATG
>LJUX01000026.1 GCA_001304155.1 candidate division Zixibacteria bacterium SM23_73_3 | reverse complement strand
TTCCTGTTCATGGTGGCAAGACAGGCTTCTCCATCACCCAAGATTCCCTCATGGACACCCACGCAAGGACCACAGCCCGGAGCTAAGATTGCGGCTCCGAACTCCACCAAGGTTTTGATGTAACCTGCACCGAGAGCATCCAGAAACACCGTCTTGGAGGCGGGGACAATGATCATTCTGGTTTTAGGGTGTTTTTTTCTTCCTTTTATTATCTGGACGGCAACTTTTAAGTCCTCCAACCTTCCATTGGTGCAGGTGCCGATAAAGACTTGATCTGTCTTTATACCTTTAACTTCATGGATGGGCTTGACATTATCCACGGTATGAGGAAACGCCACCACCGGAGTAAGCTCAGATGCATCGATCTGAATCACCTTCTCATAAACTGCATCTTTGTCCGGGGCAATTTCTTTGAACTTTTCCCCCCTTCCCTGTTTTTTCAAAAATTCCCTGGTGGTTTCATCTGATGCAATAAGCCCGGCTTTTGCTCCTGCCTCCACTGCCATGTTGGAAAGGGTGAATCTTCCGCTCATGGACATCTTCTCGATGGTATCGCCGCAAAACTCTAAAGCTTTATAGGTAGCCCCATCGGCTCCTATCATGCCGATGAGGGAGAGGATCAAATCTTTTGGATAAACTCCTGGTTGAAATTTTCCTTTCACCTCTACTTTAAACGTTTCGGGAACTCTCAACCAGGTTTTACCCAGAGCAATGCCCACCGCCACGTCGGTGGAACCCATGCCGGTGGCAAAGGCACCGAGTGCCCCGCCGGTGCAGGTATGAGAATCCGCCCCGATCAAGATATCCCCGGGGTTTAGATATGATTCCGCTATGATCTGGTGACATACTCCCTCTCCCACCTCCGAAAGACAGGCACCCGTCTTCTGGGCAAATCTTCTGATGGTGATATGATCGTTAGCCAGTTCTTTCCGAGGGGAGGGGGCGGCATGATCTAAAAACAAAACCGTCCTTTGGGGATTTGTCGCCTTCTCTAAGTTTATCTTTTGAAGCTGTCTTATGGCCAAAGGTCCGGTTCCATCCTGGGTCAGACAGACGTCTACGTTGACCAGCGCTATCTCGCCGGCGCTCACTTCCTTCTTGGCGTGACTCCCTATTGTCTTTTCCGCTAATGTTTTTCCCATCTTTTTCCTCAACCTTTCAGGTGATTCCTCTTATCAAAAAAGAGCTAACCTCTCCTTCGCCTCTTCATTTGACGGCGTAAGTTCCAACCTTGCATGGTAATTTAACATGAAACGTGCCTGAAGTCAACTCTCCTTTTGTGAAAATTTTCACTAAAAATACCCTTCTTTTAGGGAAGGGAAACGTATTTTTCCCTTCTGGAACAGCCCTTGGTAAATTCGAATGGAATAAACTGAACCAATTAAAAAAATGCGAGAACAAAATGAGGTAAAAAAAGAAAGCGAGTTTGTGGAGATTATTCCTGATACCCCAGATGCTTTTTCAGAAGCTCTTTTATTTCTTCTACCTTGAAAGGCTTGGCTAAAAATCCATCTGCCTGAGCGGCAAATGCGTCCGATTTGGAGGAATCAGTGCCAAATCCGGTGATGACCACCACCGGCAGTTGAGGAAACCTATCCTTGATGGTGCGTAAAAGGTCCATACCCCCCATCCTGGGCATTTTCAGATCGGTGATCACCATGTCGAAACATCTCTCTTTAAGGGTTTTCAAAGCTTCCTCCCCATCAGATGCCCCTACCGCTTTGTAGTCAAAAAAATCCAGAATGTCCGAAAGCAAACTGGACATATGGGGATTGTCGTCCACGATCAATACCTGATTGGTTCGAGCCATATGATTCCTAATTCAAAATTTGAGATTGAAAAACTTAAGTCTTTAAACAATTTTGAAAAGCTGGCATACAGTTTCCTTCCAAACTATTTTATCGGTTTTAAAAAAGAGAAACTTCAATTTTATAAAAATTTTAGTAGCAGGATTGAAAATCCGTTTAATTCCTGATCTGGTTTCCAGCGACCACCCGAGATGTTGTTCTCTCCAGATATTAGCGCGCGTAAATGATACTTTTTTGTGGTCCCCACCCCATTCGTCGAGCTCGGTGAATCGAATCCTGAGGATACCAAGGACAGCCACATTTCGCACAGGTGCAGGTTAGGCCATAAGATTCGTAGGAGTTGTCAGACATCGGGCGAGCTGCCCGACATTTATCTCTTCGGAGAGGAGTCTCTCCCAAATTCCCTCCTTAGGAAGAAGGGAACAGAGGTGGGATTTCAAAATTTCCAACTTTATTGAGTTTTTGGGGCTCTTTAGGGCGAGGAGTGCTGATTTTTACTCTATTTAAGGTGGTGATAAAACGACAAAAAAAGGTCAGGGCGAACGGACTCTCCCTGACCTTCTGTCAATCCTATCTTTATTATGCGCTGGTTTTAATCTTCTCGGTCGTTTATTACCTCTCCCACTTAGGTGGACCAAAGTGCCGGGAATGGAACTTCAGAATCTCCGGCAAGCGATCATAAATAAAGTTGTCGTGATCAGCCGGGTAATTTGGGTAACCGCTGTATTTTTTGTAGGTGTGTTCCTTTCCATACAGGGAAAGAAGCTGATCAAATGCTTCAACTCCATCTAAAAGATTGAGTTGATCCTGATCGCCACAATCGAAATGTATGCTCATATCTCCGAAACCGCTGGGATCATTGATGAGCTTAGTTTTAAGGTCATGAATAAGCCATTTATACCAGATGGCAGAACCCGGTGGAATTGTCCTGGACGAGTCGAAGGGTAAATCCACACCATATTTTTTCCCCGCTATCTCAGTGAGGCTGAAGAAATTGGAGTTATCCGGGTCAGCCGGGTCATGATAAGAAAAAGCTGCCGCCATGGCAAATACAAGGTGACTATAGGGTTTGTCCGGATGTTGCGAGTCGGACCAGGGACTGAGACTTTTATAGCTGGAATAGGAAATATCATCCGGATCAATGCCGTTCTCCTCAAACACCTTGTCTATGATGTCCCTGCTCAGGAATGATTCAAAAGAGGTGAATGGGCTCATGGCACTTACTGATGCAAAAAGTGTATCATAATCCATGGCTATTTTGAGCGCACCATATCCCCCCATTCCGTGCCCGCTTATGGCATGATAGGCTTTGTCCGGAATCCATTGTCCTTCAACCCTTGTCCCCACAGTGGCAAAATTCGCCTCAATGGTATCTATAATTTCATGCAAGATATAATCTTCGTATCGACCCAACAGAGCAGAATTGGTGTAAAAGGTTCCAGCCTTCTCCTTTTTCAGAGGATCGCTTGCCAGAGAAATCGAAGAAGCATCTGGCATTACAATTATCATGGGTTGGATCTGCCCCTCGGCAATTAACTGGTCCGCTATTTGAGCAACTTTGTAAACTGAAATGAAAGTCTCGTAGTCTCCTCCAAAATCATGAAGCAGATAAAGGACGGCAAAACCGTTCAAGCTTTGAGGGGGGTGGTTTACCGGATCATATTGAGGGGGTAAATATATAAACACCTCTTTTACCGGGGAATCACCCATAAGATTCCCTTGCAAAGAGGGGAAGCTTCTGCCTATCTGCCAGGGATCATTAAACAGATAGCGGGGCCTTACCGGATTGTCTCTCTTTCCACAACTGACAAAAAGTGATAAGAACAAACATGCTAAAAATAATCCAATCAATATCCTTTTCATAACAGCTCCTTTTTTTCGCTTTCGTGGTTGTTCTCGCTTAGAAACGATAGGTGAATGATAATCCAGAACAGTGGAAAAGCATCTTATAATCCCCGGGCATATTGTCAAAACGGTGATCGCCGTTTACATCCTGGAGATCTTTTATCTCTCGGCTCTTGTGTGTCACCAGTTGATAATCATAGCCGAACTCGAAGGAATCTATTTGATAAGATAGCCCCAAATTGAAGCTATGTTTGTCTCCCACGTCGGGAATCAGCAAGGTAAAGGTGGAATTGGGAATGGGAGACTTTTCGAAAAAGTAGCCTCCTCGCACAAACAGTCTCTCAGTTAAGATATATTCTCCGCCCAGGCTGAATCTGGTTATGTTATCCCAGTTGAATGGAATCTTGGTTTCCCTCACTTCCAGATAGACTGTGTCCTGCTCGCCCGGAGTGAGAATCATATCTTTGGTATCAAGATATTCCAGCCTGGACCAGTTGGCCGAACTTATATCACAGGTTAAGGTCAGTTTCTCCATCGGCTTATACATCACCCCCGCACCAATCTCTCCCGGAAGGGGAAGCGTGGTTTCGAAATCCCCATCTCTATAATAGCCAGTCCCCCCTCTAATCTGAGATTCAGAGGTGGGTATATCCGGGAAATACATCTCCAGTTCAATGTTTCCGGAAAGGTCGATGTCAACCGGGCTCTGATAGGAGAACCCAAATTGTAGTTTGGGGCTTGCCTTATAAAGGATTCCCGCATTGAATCCCATTCCCCAGCCATCAGTCTCCATATAGACGTCTACCGGAAAGAAATCATAGGGTCGAGGATATATGCTGGGAACCAATACCGTCCTTCTAAGCCCAAAATCAGCCCTCTGTATGCTCAAACCCAGCCCCAAGGAAAGCTTTCCCTCCATAAAGCTTTTTGCCACAGTGGGATGCAGATCCCAGATTAAAATGTCTGTCTTATGATCAAACTCAGGATACGGAACATCGTTATCAAATCCTGAGGGAGGTTCATACAGATCCCATTGAGATTCCAGTTTATAAGGAACATAGAAAGCCACTCCCCCGGTGAAGCCTTCTATCTGGGTGAATTTATAAAAACCGGAGAAACTGGGGAGGAAAAACGCTCGATCCTCAGGATAATATGTCTCCTCTGGATAGCCTACAGAATAGCCGTAGCCTGATTCTCCCAGATTTATATTGGGGGCATATTCTGGACGGAAATTGAGGGTATACAGATTCATGCTAAACTCGGAGTTGGGAAGATATGCCAGTCCCGCAGGATTCCAGAAGGCGGCGCTCCAATCGTCAGCCAATCCTCTGAAAGCTCCTCCCATGTTCAGGGCTTTGGATCCGACCCCGGGGAGAGCGAAACCACCCCCAGCCAAGGAGGAACCTGCCCACACGAAAACAGCCAAAATCATCCCAAGAAGAATAAACCGACTCTTCATCTCTCACCTCTTGCTTTTAGGTTTTACATGGCTTAGTCAACATTTTTTTATCTCTGGTATGAACCAGAAGATTTATACCTCTGGCAGAAGAGTTACCAGAAGTCCTGCCAAAGTTTTCCAAAATTAAAACATTTTTTTTCCTTTGTCAACGATTTTTTTACAAAATTGGAAATTCTTTGAATAAATTGTGGTCATGTTACCGAAGTCTTTGAATTATTTGAAGTAAAGGCTTGAGGATGTCCATAAAGGGCTGGCGAAGGAGGAAGGTGATACGGAGCATTCATATGCTTCCATGTAAATATCCCATCACACTCGGGCTTTGGATGGTGACTCAACTTCCCCGGAGCTGGGATGGTTTTGTTGGAAATAGGAAACTTTTCCTTTCGTCTAAACGTAAAAATACTTTGTAAAAGATTAATTTGAAATTCCCTCAATGATGGTGAAAATCTTGCGGTTAAACTTCAATGGATATGTCATGTATATCTCCGCTTATGATCCATACATAACAAAATAAAACAGCTACAGGAGGTGTAAAATGAAAAGATTGCTTTTACCTGCAATTTGTGCGGTGTTGCTTCTGCCTTTCTTTTTCAATCCCAATCTGTATGCTCAGTCAGGAAGAATTTGTGGGGTTGTCCATACCAGAGATGGAAAGGCCTTCGAGGGTCCCATCCGCTGGGACAGAAATGAAGCTTTCTGGGATGACATCTTAGACGCCACCAAAAAGCGTGAGGGAAGACATTGGGAGGGAAGACGCCGGGAAAAACACATAAGCATCTTTGGCCTGCGCATAAGCTGGGATGAGGAGAGCACAGAGATTGAAGCCAGCACCGGGATTCAGTTCGGTTATATAAAGACTCTGGAAAGGCGATCCGGAAACAAAGCCATACTGGAACTTAAAAATGGGGAGAGAATAACATTCTATGGCTATAGTACGGATGTCGGATCCGGAGTAAGAGAGATTTTAATCGACGATCCCCAGGAGGGAGAGGTGGAACTGAGCTGGGATGATCTGGATTTAATTGAGTTTGCCGAATGTGATCCAGAACAAATATCCAAGCCCCAAAAGCGACTTTACGGAGAGGTGGAGACCCGACGGGGGGACAAGTTCAAAGGTTTCATCACCTGGGATATGGATGAACTTTTTTATTCAGACATACTGGATGGAGAGCAGAGGCATCGAACCCGAAAGACCCCCTTCAACAAGATAAAAACCATTGAGAGGCGATCCTCCAGCTCAGCCTGGGTAACCTTGAGAAATGGTGACAGGATAAGGCTGTCCGGAACCAATGACGTGGATAGCGGAAATCGAGGAATCGTGGTCAAAGATACTGACTTCGGACGGGTGATTGTAGAATGGGACGACTTTGACCAGCTAAAGCTTCTGGATGGGGGAGAGAAATATCTGGTGGAATATGATGAACTCGATGAAATTAGACCACTTTATGGCATGGTCTATGATGAGGATGGTGACAGCTACCAAGGGTTCATCCGCTGGGATGACGATGAAACCTATACCTGGGAAAGGCTGGACGGTGAATACAGAGGTCTGGAGGTGGATGTAGAATTCTCCCAGATCGCTCAAATAGAAAAAATATCCTCCCGTTCCTGTCGGGTAACCACAAGAAACGGTAACAGCTTCAAGCTCTCTGGCTCCAACGATGTGAACGATGAGAACAAGGGAATCTATGTGATCACCGAGGAGGGTGACGAGATTGAATTGGACTGGTATGACTTCGATAAGGTGATCTTCAAACATAAATAGGAAAATCCATTTGATTCATTTAGGTGTTGCGTCAGGATATTGTCCCATAGATCCTGAGATTATCCTGACGACAAAGCATCGGGACCATCTCAAGATCCGTTAGGACAAAGTCCCAATGCAACGAGAAAATCATTCAAAAAAAACTTGACAAAAAAGAATCGAGTAATAAATTAAGATAAAACAAAGACCTTTTAAACTAGTTCAGCGAAACTAGAAAAGGTGAGATGAGAATAATACGGTTGGAAATATCTGCCTTCCCTCTAAAGAACTGAGGGAGGGTATTTTTTTGCCCGCCGCTGTAGCGTAAGGAGGAGCCAGTTGCCCAGAAAACAAAAAAGCATGGTGGTGATGGATACCAAGACAATCCAGAGGGCGTTGGTCCGCATCGCCCATGAGATTGTGGAAAAAAACAAGGGCGCGGAGAACATGGCAGTCATCGGAATTCAAAACAGGGGAGCATATCTGGCGGAGAGAGTAGCCAAGTTGATTGAAGAGATCGAAGGAGTCGAGATTCCGCTGGGGCTGATGGACATAACCTTGTATCGGGACGACGTGCAGACCAAGTTAGAGCAGCCTGTGGTCCAGAAGACTGAGATTCTCTTCGATGTCGTGGATAAAGTAATCATCCTGGTGGATGACGTACTGTTCACCGGAAGAACCGTTCGAGCGGCTTTGGACCAGATCATAGATTTCGGCAGACCCAGAAGCATTCAGTTTGCGGTCTTAATAGACAGAGGGCACCGCGAGCTTCCCATCCGAGCCGATTACGTGGGCAAGAACATCCCCACAGCCAAAGAGGATCGGGTAAAGGTGAAGATAAAAGAGGTGGATGGAGAAGATAGCGTATCTATCATCAAGCAGTAAAGAGACAAAAGGAAAAATGAATTGTGAACCATAAACTATGAACTGATAGTGGAGGATGGATGAAATTGAAAAGTAAGCATCTCCTCGGTTTAGAGGGGATGAGCAGAAAAGAGATAAATCTGATCTTAGACACCGCGGAGACATTCAAAGAGATCCTATCCCGTCCCATAAGAGTGGTTCCCACTTTAAGAGGCGTTACTGTGGTAAATTTATTTTATGAACCCTCCACCCGCACCCGCATCTCTTTTGAATTGGCAGAAAAACGCCTTTCTGCCGAGGTGGTTAATTTTTCTGCGGCTATCTCCAGCTCTCGAAAGGGCGAGACGTTGAAAGATACGGTGCGAAATATCGAAGCCATGAAGACCGACATGGTGGTGGTGCGGCATCAAGCCTCCGGGGTTCCCTATTTTCTGACCCAATGCCTGGATTCCTCCATAATCAATGCTGGAGACGGCGCGCATGAGCATCCTACCCAGGGACTTTTGGATCTTTTCACCATTCGGGAGAAATACAAAAATGTCAAAGGTTTGAAGGTGGTCATAGTGGGAGACATAAAATACAGTCGGGTGGCAAGGTCGGACATGTGGGGACTTTCCATCATGGGAGCAGACGTCTCTTTGTGCGGTCCCTCCACCCTGCTACCAGTGGAGATCGATAAGATGGGGGTGAAAGTATACTCTGATCTAAACAAAGCTTTAGTGGGTGCGGATGTGGTCATTGTTTTGAGGATTCAACTGGAAAGACAAAAAGGTGGGCTTTTGCCTTCACTACGGGAGTATACCAACAAATTCGGAATCACCAAAGACAGATTGAAAAGGTTGAATGAAAATTTCACCATCATGCATCCGGGACCCATAAACCGAGGAGTGGAGATCACCCCGGAGGTGGCGGATGGACCCCATTCAGTGATCTTGGATCAGGTGACCAATGGAGTGGCGATAAGAATGGCGGTGCTTTACCTCTTAAGCGGAGGGGAGGGAAAAGTTGAATAACTCTGAAAAATTAAAAATCCCATCGCCGGCGGGAGAAGAAAAAAAGAAATCTGGTTCGTATTTCGATCTTGCCATCATCGGCGGCAGGGTGATTGATCCGGAAACCAAAATGGATCGAATGGCTGATATTTTCATCCGGGATGGAGTGATCATAAAAGTAGAGAAGACTAAAGACAAAATCAAAGCAAGAAAGACAATCGACGCTAAAGGCAAGATAGTTGTGCCCGGCTTGATAGATATGCATACTCACCTACGGGAGCCAGGAAGAGAGGATGAGGAGACCATATATACAGGCTCATGTGCGGCAGTGGCTGGAGGTTTTACCTCTATCTGCTGTATGCCCAACACTCAACCCCCCATCGATAATCAGGAGACGGTAAAATTCGTTTACCAAAAGGCAAAAGATGCCAAATGCAAGATATATTGCGTGGGGTGCATAACCAAAGGACAAAAGGGGGAGGAACTCACCGAGATATATGATCTGGTTCGCGCTGGCGTGGTGGCCATCTCTGATGACGGATTGTCGATTGCCAATTCTCAAGTATTGAGAAATGCCTTAGAATACAGTCGGATGTTTGACCTGCCGGTGATATCTCACTGTGAGGATTTGAATTTGTCCGCCTGTGGGGTTATGCATGAAGGGTTTGTTTCCACCACCTTGGGAATGTGTGGCATTCCCTCCATAGCAGAGGAAACCATAGTCGCCCGTGACATAAAATTGGCGGAGTTTACCAAAGCAAGAATACATATTGCACATGTTTCCACCGAAGGATCGGTGGATCTAATCAGGCAAGCCAAAAAGAGGGGAATAAAGGTTACTTGCGAAGCCACCCCTCACCATTTTACCCTGACTGACCAGATAATAAGAACATTCGATACCAATGCCAAAGTAAATCCACCCTTGAGAACAAAAAGGGATGTAGAGGCTATAAAAAGGGAGCTTTCCGATGGTACCATAGATTGTATCGCCACCGATCACGCTCCTCATTCTATCGAGGAGAAGGAAGTGGAATTCGATGCCGCCCCGTTTGGCATGGTGGGACTGGAGACAGCTTTAGGATTGGTAGTCACCGAATTGATCAACAAAAAGGTCTTATCCTGGGCTCAAGCCATAGCCAAAATGACTGTCAATCCCGCAAGAATTTTGAATCTTAAAGCTGGGAGAATAAAGAAAAACTTTCCCGCAGATATCACCATCATAGATCCTAAAGCCTCGTGGATTGCTGACCCAACCAAATTTCAATCCAAATCAAAGAATTCTCCATTTGGCGGAAGAAAACTTCGGGGCAAGGTTTGTTGCACCATAGTGGACGGGAAAGTGGTGTATGAGGGGTAGTTTCTGTCCGAAAGTCCCCAAATGGGGACATTTCTGACCTACGAATGGCAAAGAGAATAAGGTCTTTTTCATTTGCCACACAAAAGAGGGTTAAGTATGGGAAGGATTTTTGGCTAATCAGGAGAGTTTAATTGATCTTCAGCCTGCCCACCAAGTCGGTGATTCTTTTTATCCTCTTTTCTTTTAAGTATCCGTTTAATCCGTTGACAATTTTAACGGATGTCTGCGGATCCACGAAATTTGCGGTTCCTATCTGAATCATACAGGCACCGGCTAAGAGAAACTCCAAAGCGTCCTGCGTGTTCAAAATCCCTCCTATCCCGATTACAGGCAGATTTACCGCTTTTGCCACCTTCCACACCATTGCCAGTGCTACAGGTTTTATGGCAGGACCGGAAAGTCCACCGGTTATGTTTCCCAGAATCGGCTTTCTTTTCTCTGTATCAATCGCCATCCCGATCAGAGTGTTGATCAGAGAGACCGCGTCTGCACCAGCCTCCTTTACCGCACAAGCGACCTCCACTATGTCTGTCACATTGGGGGAAAGCTTGGCAATTATGGGATATGAAGTATGATCTTTGATTTGTTTTATGCACGCAAATGCTGATTCGGGGTTTGAGCCAAAAGCTAATCCCCCTTGCTCCACATTGGGGCAGGAGATGTTTATCTCCAGCATGTCAATTCCTCTGCAGCGGGAAAGTCTCTTGACCACCTCCACGTACTCTCCAATGGTGCTTCCTGCTACATTGACGATTATTCGGGTCTCAAGCTTCCTCAAGAAAGGAATCTTCTCCTTGATAAAGTTCTCCACTCCCAGGTTAGCCAGACCAATGGCATTAAGCATTCCACTTGGGGTCTCCACTGTTCGGGGAGCTGGATTCCCCTCTCGTGGGTTTAAGGTTATGGATTTGGTGATGACGCCGCCCAGTTTGGAAAGATCGATTAAAGCATCGTATTCCTCACCATAACCGAAAGTGCCGGATGCCACCAGAACCGGATTGGAAAATCTCACCCCCGCTACATTCACCGAAAGATCATATTTCTGTCTCAAATTGATTCCCCGAAAGAAATTATCAAAAAATCTCCACTAAAAGACTTGCCTATATATGAAATTTAATTTTTCACAAAGAGCTAAGTTCAAATTTTTTCTGAAATTTAGCAAAACTCACTCCAAATTTACCTCTCTGGCATCAAACACCGGTCCATCCACACATACCCTTTTGTAAATTCCATCCTTTTTTTGGACCACGCATCCCCAACAAGCCCCCACCCCGCATGCCATGTGTATCTCCAGGGAGATCTGGCAGAAAAGGTCTAATCTTTTCGCAATATCTGTCATCCTCTTCAGCATCATCTGAGGTCCACAGGAATAAACAGCCAGCTTTCTGGGGTCATACTTTTTCTTCTTTATCTCTTTTTTAAAAATTTCGGTGATCAAACCCTTTCTTCCCACACTGCCATCATCTGTGGCTACGATCAAATTGGATCCCATGCTGTTTAATTTTTTAGCATACAGAAGCTCTTCTTTGCTCTTAGCCCCCAAGAAAAATGTCACTTTGTCTTTGTCAAATCTTTTGATCAGTTGGTTAAGAAGAAACCACAAAGGAGCAATCCCCATCCCTCCTGCCACCAGCATAACCTCTTTTTCCTTTTGGGGCAGGGAAAAGCTATTGCCTATTGGTCCCAGAACATCGACTATATCGCCCGGAGCTTTCCTTGACAGAATCTCAGTCCCCTTTCCCACAACTTTGAACAGAATTTCAAACTCAGTTTTGTTTTTTCCCACGCGGTGAATGCTAAATGCTCTCCGGAGCAAGGGATAATTATTTGAACTGACTTTTATATGGACGAAATTCCCTGGCTTTGCTGTTTTAGAAATATGAGGGGAGAAAAGGGTGAGTTTGAAGACTTTTTTCTGGAGCTTTTCATTAGATAACACGGGGGCTACGAGCTGGTGAACCATTTTAATCCTACCAAGTATGTGGTTCCTCGGTTGGGTCGGTATGTATATCTTCACCCTCATCTGGTGGCTTCACCTCCACGGTGTATATGAACCATCCGCCCAACTGCATCATATCGATCTCTTCTACATCGAAGGTGGTGTTCAAAGCCGCCTCCTTAGCCGCTTCATCTATCCACACGTTTTCAAGTGAGTTCACTACCACTGCATCGCTTACCGTCCCATCAAAGTCAATTCTGATCTTTAGCACCACCGCCCCTCTGATGCCGGATAGAATCTCTGTCTCCGGATACACAAACTCTCCCTTTTTGATAGTTTTCGGAGCCTTTGGTATCTGTGGTCCAGAGGTGTCGGGCAACTCTACCGTGGTAGTGTCGCTCTCCTCTTCTTCAGTCGGAGAGGTCTCCCTTGGTGCAGGCAGAGTCGGCTGAGACCTTTTGGAAAGTCCCAATTTTATTCGGGCTTCCTCTGCATATTCTGACTCTGGATACTCATCTATTACCTCCTGATAAGCTAAGGCCACCGTGCTGTCGCCCGGATTAGCAAAATACTCCATGGTCCAGGCTTTGGCATAAGCGGATTTTCCGACATACTGGTTCTGAGGAAATTCCTCTATTATCAGATCATACAAAGCCAAGGCGGAATCAACTTCATTCTCCTCAAAAAGAAGCCTTTCCGCCTCCTGATAAATCTTCTCTGCATTGTCCATGTCAAGAGCAAAAGATTCCAGCGATGCGTTCAAAAACTTCAAAGCCGGCTCCAGATAGTCCGATTCAGGATACTCAGCCAGAATTCTTCGGTAGATCTCCTCAGCTTCAACAGTGTCCTGCATTACATTTTCCAAAATCCAGGCGGCGGCGTAAAGCGATTTGGCAGCGTATTCGGATTGGGGAAACTGATCCACCAAAGTCAGATACTCAGCCAAGGCTGAATCAGGCTGATGCATCTGAGTAAGGTAAAGTTCTCCCAGCAAAAACAGAGCTTTGCCCGACTTTTCCGCCTCCTCATCCGAGAGCTGATTTTGATATTCCTCTATTTTAGAGATATTTGCACTCAGCGCCAGCGCCTCCTTGGCTATCTCTGATTGGGGGTTTTCAAGCTTACAGCTTTCATACATTTCTTTGGCTTTCTGAAGATCACCAAACCTATCCTGATATATCTGCCCCAGTTTAAAATAGGCTTTTGCCGACTCCCCCGTCTTGGGATAGCTTTCTGTTGTCTGACAATATTCCTCCATGGACAGAGAGAGTTCATCCAGAAAATAATATCCTTCAGCAATCTTCAGCTTGACCGAAGGGAGCTTATCAGAGAACTTCTCATCTTCTGAAAGCTCGGCATAAATTTCCATCCCCTTCTGATAATCTTCTAACACATAACAGCATTCCCCCTCTCTGAATTTAGACTCGAATAAAAGGTCTAAGGAGGGTTTGTGTTTTTCCACCCCAGCAAATGCCTCTTTAGCTTTAGCATAATCTTTTTTCAGCCAGAAACAATCTCCTATATGGAACTGGGTTATGGCGACGAGAGTATCCGGATCAAACTCATTTAAAGTCTTCTCATAATAGGTTATGGCGTCAGTATACTCCTTCCTTTGAAAATAAATCTCTCCTATCATGAAGCAAGCCCTTCCCTTTCTTCTCCTGTCGATCCTTTTCGACTCAAGTAAGCTGTTAAGTGAACTTATGGCTTCTATTTCATCCCCGGAAAAGTAATGGCACATGCTTATATAGTAATGTGAATTAGCCCCTAACTTGCTTTTGGGAAAGCTGTTTTGAAGCTCTTCAAATTTTCTTTTCGCCTTTACATATTCTCCCATGTTGAAATAGGCTCTTCCGATCAAGAACAAAGCATCATCTGCCCACTTGCTTTTGGGATGGAAGGTCAATACCTTGGAGGCTTTCTTTATGGCGTTTTCATAGTGGGTCCTGCCAGCCGAGTTTCGTGTCTTGGCAGGAGCCCTTTTCTGCACATTCTCTCCTTCTTTGAAGCTCTTCTTGGCATTGTAAAAGGTGTTGTAGTAGGTGCAGCCACACAGAAGAGAAAACAAAATAAAGAAAACAAAAATTTTACTCTTCCACATTCCGTGCCTCATGCTTTGGTTCCTCTTGTACCCATCCCTGTCTCAAACCCGAGTTAAAAAAACTTACCACAGCATATCCATATTCTTCTGGCAGAATTTTCCTGTTTATTGATACGTGCCTGCTTGCCTTAAAGCTGGGGAAATATTGACCCATCAGGCTTACATAGACATCCTCGGAGATTTCCTCTTTTATAAATCGGAAGGTTTCTTCGCTTCCGGTTAAGTTATCGGGCAAAATCAGATGACGTATAATCAATCCTCTTTGAGCAACACCCCACTTATCGGTAACTAAATTCTCCACCTGCGAATACATCAGCTTTATCGCGTCTCGATTCACCTCCACGTAATTTCCCACCGCCGAGAGTTTTTTGGCTTTTTGGTTGTCTGAATAGCGCATGTCCGGAAGATATACATCGATTACTCCCTCCAGGAGTTTCAGGGATTCGGTGTCATCATATCCAGAGGTGTTGTAAACCAAAGGAAGATCAAAACCTTTCTCCCAGGCAAAAGAGAGAGCCTCAAGTATCTGGGGAACAAAATGCGTGGGCGTTACCAGATTTATGTTGTGGCACCTCTTGGATTGGAGAAAAAGCATCATATCTGCCAGTTCTGGGGTGGTTATCTCTTTTCCATGTCTCATCTGGCTGATGGGGAAGTTCTGGCAGTAGATACATCTCAGACTGCAACCGGAAAAGAATATGGTTCCCGATCCTTTAGTTCCGGAGATAGGCGGCTCTTCACCATAATGGACATTGTAGCTTGCCACCTTAGGATTCTTTCCCACTCCACAAAATCCCTTCTCTCCTTTCAGCCGATTCACCCCACACTTTCTGGGGCACACCACACAATTCTCCAAAAGCGCATATGCTTTTTCTATTCGCTCTTTGATATCTTTCACTTTCATGAGAATTTAAAAAACCCGAACTGATGTTTTTGTAGTTGCGCAATTCCTGGTTCGACAAGCTCAC
Organism: candidate division Zixibacteria bacterium SM23_73_3; assembly: GCA_001304155.1. Classification (GTDB taxonomy): domain Bacteria; phylum Zixibacteria; class MSB-5A5; order MSB-5A5; family SM1-73; genus SM23-73-3. Next base: position 7,387 of record LJUX01000026.1, on the reverse strand, counting down.
CATCCTGAGCCTGTCGAAGGATTGAGCACAAAAGCCCGATCACCCCGCCGTTGGCGGGGGATTTTCAATAAATCAGACAACTACAAGAGCTGTTTTTATTCCGAATAGATACAGTTACATTCATTTAAAGTATTTCACCAGCGACGGCAAAATCTCGCCAGACTTCCCTAACAGGCTTTCATCTACTATATGGCTAATCTCTGTAGGGGATATGTTAACTTCCATCACGTAAGCTCCACCTCTTTTGGCGATTAAGGGTAATGAGGCGGCTGGATGCACCACCGCGGAGGTGCCGACAGAGAAGAAAAGGTCACACTCAGATGACACGGCAAAGGCATAGTTTATAGCATCCTGAGGCAACATCTCTCCAAACCAGACCACGTCCGGACGGATATTCCCGCCGCAGGGACATTTGGGAGGAATGCCATCGATGGTTCCCTCTAAGCTTTCATATTTTTTCCCGCACTGGATGCACTTGTTCCTTCTTATGTTCCCGTGAAGCTCGATTACGTTCTTTGACCCTGTCTTCCGGTGAAGTCCGTCCACATTCTGGGTGATTAAATCGAATTTATCAAAATATCTCTGGAAATCGACTAAAGCTAAATGTCCGGGATTGGGCTTGATCTCCTCGATTATTTTTCTCCGATATTCATACCATTCCCAGACCAACTCTGGATTAGCCATGAAGGCATCGAAGGTCGCCAGCTCCTCCGGACGGAACTTCTTCCACAAACCCTCCTCACCCCGAAAAGTGGGAACACCGCTTTCTGCCGAGATACCTGCCCCGGTCAGGACCACCACCTTGGTTTTCTTTACCAGAAGCGATTTTAATGCATCCGAAATCGAAATTCTTTTGCTCATTTTATTCCTCCTCCCCCCCTTATATACCTCATATCTACAGTTAGTCAAGAAATTTTGCCAAGGGCCGTGAGAAGGTCAAACGAAAAAGAGTCGTGTTGGAGTGTCAAGCTTTAGCTTGACCCAAAAAAGCCAGGGGGGTTTATATCACGTTTGGTCTGCCTAAAGGCAGACACTCCAAAACCATCCGTTGCTCTGGAGTGTCAAGCCGTCAGTGCCTTTTACTTTAGCTTGACCTGAAAGCTTTTTAAAGACACCCAGCTTTATTATTTGGAAAAATCTTTTGCCCATGAAAAGAAAAGAGCGGAAATGAGAGAACCAGCAGCTAACTTAAGTTAGGTACTGGTTCTCATTACACAAACTTATAGCTTTATCCAAAAAAAGCTTGTTTGTACTGAATGCTATTCTTATCTTTGCTGTGTTTTATTTATGGTTTTTTAAACATGTAACAAAGATGAAAAAGATTTTCCTTCTGTTATTGATTATATGCTCATGTTGGTTTGGATTGGTGGACAAAGCATGTGGACAAACCGGGGAGGAGGTGGTCTCAACCAGCGTGACCAAAATCGACACCACCCTCGAGAGAAAATCTCCCATGGGTGCGCTTTTAAGATCGGTGGCCTTTCCGGGGTGGGGACAGTTTTACAATCGAAGATATTTCAAAGGGGTGGTGGTGTTCGGGGCAGAGACAACCTTCATCACCTTAGCCGCCATCGAATGGAACCGAATGATTAAACACAAGAGAAATTTCCAGAATCCCGATTATCCGGACAGATACTGGGAATTTGAACAATTCGAGTTCTACGAGGACAGACGAAATCTATTCTTATGGATCACCGCCGGCATCGTCTTCTTGAGCATGTTTGATGCCTATGTGGATGCTCATTTATACAACTTCGATAGGGAAGAAGTAAGAGATTTCTCAATCAGTCTCATCCCTGAAACCAATGGCGGGAACGACATGAGGATCGTGTTTTCTATACCATTTTAGAAAAAACTCAATCTCTCAATTCTCAAATCTCTACTCTCAAATCTCAATAAATGTATCTGGCAATGTCCAGCTTATACTGATAAGGATCGATGGTCTTCAAGATGGTTCTTTTGTGCTTGCCGGTCTTATCATCGATTTTGGTTAAGTCTACAGTTTCCATTTTATCCTTTTTACCAAATTTGTCGGCGATGATCGCCATCTCCGGACGGGAAAGCTCAGCCGGATTGGCTTTCATCACCACTCCCACCTCTCCGCTATCCAAGATCACCACCGAGCCCACTGGATAGATGCCCAGCATATTTATGAAAACCTTCAAAAGCACCGGATCAAAAGCCTTCCCTTCCTTCCCCAACATTCTCCTTAAAGCCTCATCCGGAGTCAATGGCGTCTTGGCATATACTCTACCTGAGGTCATAGAGTCATATACATCCGCGATGGTGACTATACGGCTGAACAGATTCAAATCTTTCTTGAAACTCAGCTGGGGATAGCCGGAAAGATCCAGTTTCAAATGATGTTCAAAAGACACCACCATGGCTCGGGTGGAAAATCTGTCCAGGCTGCGTTTGGACAGAAGAGTTTTTACCCCAAACACCGGGTGTTTTCTGACCTCCTCCCATTCCTGCTCATTCAACTCGCCCGCCTTGTTAAGAATGTTAAGAGGCAACCTCACCTTGCCCACATCATGAAACAAGGCGGCAAAACCCAGCTCGCTTAATTCTCTTTTGGAAAGACCTAACCTGACACCCAATGAAACTGAGAGGACACAGACATTAACCGAGTGGGCAAAGGTATATTCATCGAAGTTTTTGATGGAGGTCAAACTCATCAAATTGGTCTCGTTCTTGATGAGTTGATCTATTAAAAACTGGATGGCCCTCTTGCTTTTGACTGTATTTATACTTCGTCCGGTTCTTCCCGACTCCATCATTTCCTGAGCCACGGAAATGGTTTTAAAGAACCTTTTCTTTGCCAGTTTTTTTTGATTTTCCGGCAAGGATTCATCACCCACGTCCCATTCCGAGGCAAATTTCTCTATCCTGATATGCTGGATGTTCGAGGAGAGGATCCTTTTCTGCAAGCTCTCAAAAGGATTCTCACATTCCATATCCGCATGCGCCAGAGCAAACACAAATTCATCCAGCTCTTCCGCAGTTAAGGGCGAGCTAATAACCAGACTCTCAAATTGCAGCTTCCTGAAGGTCTCCATAAGGAATTTGCTGGAGACGTAACCGTCGAAGGAGAATTTCAGTCTGGTCTCATTTAAAAACAGATAACCCTCTTTTGATTTGACAAATATCTCCTGTTCTTTTTCCAGCAGGGCTTTAATCAGCCCAAATAGGTTTTCTCCCTGTCTTTCATACACCAGATTTGATCTGTCGTATATCTGGGCGGTTCGTATAGAGACATAAAGTTGACAAACCAGACTCTTTCCCTGCTTCAGAAGATAGAGCTTTTGCACCTTAGTCACTTCTTCCTTTTTTGTCTTAGTTGGGCTTTCTGTGGTCAAAGTATCTCCTTGGTTAAGAGGATTCTAAGATTGAGTGACTTTGGTGGGCTCGTCTCTTCTTGTTAGCCGATATTCTATCCGCTGTAAGGCATACTGACAGGCTTGCCGAATGGCTTTGTTTCTCTTTTTGCTGAGTTGAACTAAGGCTGCCTTTGCTTCAGGAGCATCGATTAAGCTTAACGCCCCGATGGCAAAGATACGGGTCTCATTATGTTTATCTCTTTTCAGCCAGCTTCGTTTGTTCACCATCTTCACCAGAAAGGAAATGGCCTCTCCTTTGGCGATGGTGGCAAATGACTCCAACATATTCTTTTTTTCTTCCGGGGCTTTATCTTTAAACTGATCATCCCCCAAGATATTCATCAGCACCGGCATTGCTTCTTTTTCCTTTCTCTGTGCCAGCCCCCGTAACGCTAAGATGCGAATCCTTTTGTCCTTATCTTTTAAAGACGAGATCAGAAGGGTTCCTGCTTCAGATCCAGGGATTTTGAAAAGCGCAGTAACAACCTCTCTTCTCACCCTCAGATCCGGGTGATGGATAACCTGCTTCAAGAATTTGCTTCCTCTCTCAGAACCGATTGTCCCCAAGACAAAGACCACATTTCGCACCACATACCAACGCTTATCAGATGTACCCTCTCCCAGAAGCTCCGGATGATCTTTCCCTTTCTCCATCAACACTTCACACACCATCCTGCGAGCCAAAAAGCCTTTCAGGTCTCCAAGCATATGAATGATGGGAGAGATGGAGTTCCAGTTCAGGGAGAAGAGATATTCTTTAACAGTTGAAAATTCGGTGATCTCCCTCTCATTCAGAATCTGAGAGATCCTCTTGATGTTCTCCTCCTCCCCAGCCCCATCCACCACTTTTCTTGTTCTTTCAGCTTTATTCTTTTTAAGAGGGTCTGTATGTTCGGGAGATTTTTGCATCATCTTCTCAAATCTCTTCAGCCCCCGAACCATCTTCGCCGCAGAGTGGAAATCAGTCATGTTGATAAGTGTGCCTAAAATCCTTTCCACTGTCTCCATCATCTGGCTGAACTCAGAAAAATCTTTTTCCTCGATAAAGATCTCAGTTAATATATTTAGGAACCCATCCAAGGATCTGCGCCGATTATCCATTTCCAGAAGCTGTTGGATGCTTTTAACCTCCTCCGGTGAGAACTCCTTGAGTCTCTTCAAAAGCTTTCTGGTCTGTTCTTCTCTGGATTTGTAAGTCAAATCCTGTCGATCTTCCACGCCCAGCTCCGCGCCCTGTTCAGCCGGGACTATCTCTGAGTAGAGAAGTCGACTAAAATCCCAATCATCAGGAATATCTTCCGCAGAAGGTACATCCACATCCAAAAGATCATCCACCACCAGACATTTAATATGATTGAGATCCTTCTCCCACAGCATGGTCACCATATCTTCTTCCAAGTCTGTGGATTTCAAAGTTGCCTCCATCACCTCAACCAAATCCTCAATCTCTCCCTGCTCCAATCCTTTTAAAAAGGCAAGCTCCCTGATTCCATCCTTATGAAGAACATAAGCCAACCCTCCTTCCTTCTCTCCGTCTTCATACACTACTTTTTCGTCAAAGAGAAGTCGGGAGTGTTCGACATCCAGCTTCAGTTCATCCTGGGAGTCCAAAAACTCACTTAAGCTCAGGAAAAGTTTCCTTTTGAATTCTTTGGGGATGGGATTGTTGTCGGGGTAGATTAACAGGCTTTTTAAGGTATTGTTCAAAAGTTGAACAAGCCTCTTGACTGATTCGAGTTCAACTAAATTAAGCTCTTCAAATTCAGTTTCAAAATCAAATTCGGGCATACTACCCCCCGGGACGGATTCTTTCAATTTATCGACATCTTTAGAGCCAAAGATTACTATTTTCTTATGGTTAAGAGGGAAAAGAAAAGATTTTAGCGGAGGGTGTGCTTTAACGTTTTAATTCGTTTGCTATGAAATCCAACTCTAGCCGTTTGACTCGCAGTTATCAGACTAAGAATATTACTCGGGATTAGATATGATCCAGCATCTGGTCTGCTATCTCCGCAGACCTTTCCGCCTTATCCTTCGGGACCCAGATGGAGACCGGCACGGCAGAGGTGGTGCCGTGGCTTGGAAAGGTAATGGCAATGTCATCGCTCTTTATTATGGAAGGAATTCCTTCTTTCTTCAGCGAATCCTGAAGCATCTCCGCATACAGGCGGGAGGGAAGAGTTCTCAAGGGGACATAATTTATGCCTTGAGGAGATTCTTTCTCCAATTTATCCACCAAAGGAGCACCACAATCCGGGCATTTCTTCATACCCTTTTTATATTCAAACCGACATTGGGGACAGTAGGGCATATTCTTTTCTCCTTATCTTCTGCCTCTCAACTCAGTTCGATATACGTTTCTTCTCTGGACAAAGATGCACAGAAAATTTGTATTTTCAGTGTTTGACTCAAATAAAGCTCGCTTACTGAAGCAGTTTGTGATTCATTACTCAGCTTCTATTGAGACTGAAGGTGCAACCACACCTGCGCCGATGGTTCCGTTGGCGCCTGAAACGTTATCGGCAGGAAGTCCACCAGGAAGGTAAAACTCAATGCCCGGATAGTATAGGAAACTGGAACGGTAGGAAACCAGGAAAACCTGGTAAGTGCCAGTTATAAAGGTCAGTCCTTCGTAAAAGGCATCAGCCGCAATCCCAGTTTGTCCGATCTCAGTTGCGGGTATCAATGCCGTATATCCATTGCTTCCACTCGGTCTCACTATGCTTTTGAAATAGCCCGACGCACCGGATGACGGACTGAAGTAAACTACAACTTGATCTGCCTGTGCACTGGTGATAGTGGGATGATTTATATTAGTTATCTGGAACGAGCCAGGCATTAATACGGAAGTGCTCAGATTGAAATCGTCGTCAGCAGACGAGACGTTGATGGAAACGTTTTGTCCGAAACTAAAGAGCGGGAATCCCTCCAAGTAGTAATTGCCATTCCCCTGATTATCCAGGGTATCGGCGCCCACCTTCACCACTGCTCCGTCGAACGGATTGCCGTCACGCAAAATAGCAAAGTATGCAATATCTTTCCCTGAATTCACATCTTTTACCACTACCCCGTTGACGGTAAATTTATATTCTTCTGGAGTAGTGCGGGTAGTATCCTTTCCTCCGCAGGAAGGAAACAACATCAAACACAAAAAGAGAACTAATCCAATTTTCATAACTGTGAAATGTCTCATATTAAGCCCTCCATGATTATTCAAAACGGTAGCCATCCATTTGGACGCATTTTTTCGCACCCTGAATGGTCCAGCTACCAATTAAAACCTAATTCATAAATCCAGCGATTTCATCCTCTGGACAGCTTCCTTTAACCTCTCTTTATCCTCAATCAATGAAAATCGCATGTAACCTTCGCCGGAGGGACCTAAACCCGCACCCGGCGTGGTCACTATGCCAGTCTTTTCAATCAGCAAATTTGCCATTTTTTCTGAATCCAACCCAAAGGGGATTTTCGCCCAGACAAATATGCTCCCTTTAGGATTTTTCACCTCCCATTCTAAATCTCTCAAGCCTTTGACTAAAATGTCTCTCCTTTGTTGATACGTTCGGCGAGTCTCATCTATATCTTTATCTTCAAGAGAAAGCGCCACCACAGCAGCTTTTTGCAAAACATGAAAAGCTCCTGAATGTACGCTGACTTCTATTTGTTTAAGCGCATCTATCAACTTATTGTTCCCTACCACAAAGCCCAATCTCCATCCGGTCATACCGTAGGTCTTGGAGAACGAGAAAAACTCCAGGCAGTTCTCTTTCACTCCTTCAATCGTCAGTATGCTTTCCGATCTTTCTCCATCAAACGTTATCTCCGAATAAGCCATGTCCTGGCAAATGATGATCTCGTTCTCTTTCGCAAAATCGACTGCTCTTTGTAAGAACTCTCTATCTGCCAGAGCTCCTGTAGGATTGTTGGGATAATTTAGGAACAGAAGCTTGGCTTTGGATAAATCCTCCTTCTTTATTTTTTCAAAATTTGGCAGCCACCGGTTCTCT
>LJUX01000025.1 GCA_001304155.1 candidate division Zixibacteria bacterium SM23_73_3 | reverse complement strand
GGTCGAGTGATCACGTGCTGGAACCCACAGATGTCATCCTGGGCGCCATAGTCACCATAGGGGTTCTCATCTATGTGACCACAATCCGCATCGATGTAAAGTCCCATATACATCTCCCTAATCTTCTTCACCCCGATGTTTTTTAAGATAAGATCTATCAGCACGAAATCCTCGGCATATTCGTAGCTCCAGGAATAGCTCCTCTGGGTGACCTGCAGATCCAGGGGAAAATGCTTCCGGCCATCCCAATCCACCTCCTCAGGCTTCCACGGAGAGAGCGGGATATCGGCTGAGGTATCGGTATAAACAGCAATTATGTCCTGTTCCGAGATGGCATCAGGTGAGTAGCAGGGTGCACTTGGTCGAATGCTTCTTTCCCGTATAGCACCATTCTCCCCGGCATCCGACCACATCTCGTAAATCCATTGCCATCCGTCACAAGCTACGGTAACATAGGGATGATCATCCACCAAAGCCCCGATCCACAACCCGCCTTGAAAAAGGTATTCCAGATCCGAACCCGGAGGATATTCACAGGAGGGGGCGGGCAAATCCTCATCCGGATTCGGATTGAAGCATCCCCCCTGGGACTCGTTAAGATCTCTGCCTTGACTTCCAAAAAATCCCCAGTTGGTAACGCAAAAATGCATTAGACCAACCCGATGCACCCTCTGCTGGGCATTGGGCAATTCCGCGGTCAGCTTGGCTGATCGGAGGAATTCTTTTTTTCCTCTCTCGTCCTCTCGCATCATGGTGGCACCGGATGGAGAGACAGAAAAACCACAAAGGATTATCCCTGACAACAATAAGAGTTTGGTCAAAAGCTTAACTGTCTTCATACATATCTCTCCTTGGTAAGTTTTCATTTCATTCACAGATTAGTTTATGGTCTTTTAAAACATGGTTCGTTATCAACTATGTCCTACCTTAGAAGTTTACCGACAGGCCCAGTTGGATATTCCTGCCCGGTCCATAATAAAGCGGATTCTGGTCGATCTCTTGACCCCTGTAAACAATATTGGCGTTAAAAGCAGCGTCGCGTTCATTCTGGCTCGTATCCGGCCGACCAGTGCTCCCGTAGACCGTGGCAACGTTCCTCGTGTCAAAGAGATTGTTGATCCATATCAAGAAGGAGTAATTAAACTTCCAGATCCTGAAATCCTTATTAAATCTCATGTCAACATTGCTCATGGCAGGCATGCGTTCGGAGTTGGGCAGAGGCTCTTCGCCCCGGCGCAACTCCAATCCGGGAAACGTGGCGCCGGGAGTGAAGGCAAATCCACTGTTATACTGCCAGACCACACTTATACCCCAGTTATCCGGCAACTTGTAGCCAAATAGCTTAGGATGTTCAGCTTCTGGAACCCGCAGGTCGAAATTTAAGGTTATTTGATGTCTCACGTCCCAGTCCAAGGGGAATTCCTGAATGGGTATATCTCCCTGCTGGAATCTGGCATAGTAATTGGATGCTTCAGATGAGCTTTTTCCGTAGGCGAAGGCATACTGATAGTTTATATAACCCGAAATGTAGCCTCCATATCTTTTGTTCAACTCCGTCTCCAAACCGCGCGCTCGTCCATAATCACTGTTGGCCCAATAGTCAAACTCCTTCGGCCCTATCTTAAGCACATCCGTGTTCAACTGTCCGAAGATGTCCTTGTAGAAGCCGGACAGGGTCAACTTATAGCTGGAGGAGATGGCATAGTCCACTCCCACCTCATATTGAATCTGCTTCATATAATCCAGATTGTAATTTCCAAACTGGGCCACTCCGATCTGAGTCCTCTGCATGTACATCCAGTGAAGCTCCGGCAGTTGATAGAAGTGTCCGTAGTTGAAATAAACTTTGGCTTTGTCGGTGATAGGATATGACACGCCGATGCGAGGAGAGAGCTTCGCCCGGGTATCTATGGGCACCTCCTCAGTCGGGGTTTCCTCTGCTTTCATCTCTCTTATGTCGCCGGACTGAATGAAGAAATCATAGCGGAAGCCCAAATTGGCGATCATGGCTCCGTATTCTATCTTGTCCCGAGCATAGAAGGCTCCTCGAATGGGTCGGCGGGTGTAAAAGTCACGAAATGCACCCCGGTCGGGCCAGGGACCATCGTCCGGTTGACCATCGTAGTGCGTATGGGGATAGCGCAGGTCGGCGAAGGTCATCCTCATCCTCTCCACCATGATCCCGGTCCTGAGCTGATGCTCCTTGCTTATCTGGCTGGTGAAATCGAATTTCAAGGTTAACATGGTGGATTGTCTTTTGTGATAGTAGGATCGGCGCTCATGTCCCCGATCATAGAAACCATCCACTCCATCCCACTTGCCGTTCTGATTGGAATCGTAATAGAATTCTCCCGGATCCCATGTGCCATTGGGATAGTCGAAGGTTCCATTTTCGTTTCTGTCTATGAAGGGGATTCCGGGTGACCAATCGTCGGTGGGGCTATCAAATCTCCCATTGAAGTTTAAGTCCTGATAATCTTCTCCAAAATCGTACTCTCCGTTTTTATTAATGTCAACGTAGGGCTCACCCAGGTTTATGTCCCCATCCACATAGGGCTCAGCGAAATCTATTCCATAGGTAGCTCCCCCTCCATAGGACTGGTGCTGTTTCCATGGGTTAAACTTGCCATCCGGTCCGTCCACCCCATCGTTAGGGTCGTTGGGGTCGTCGCTGTCAAAAAGAAAAGCTTCCGCGTTGTTCCATCGTCCCTCCCCCGGAAGATCGTGAACGTCAGCATCAAAACCATCCCAGGGATCGTAAACTCCGTTATTATCCCGATCCACATATTGTTCTCCCGGATCCCACACTCCGTTTTTGCCCTTGTTTATATCCTGAAAAGGCTCCCCCAAATCGTACTGTCCGTTTTCGTTTACATCCAGATAAGGCTCCGCATCATCCCATACTCCATTAAAATTAGCATCCTGACTGCCGGTAAAGCGCTCTGTATACTCCCATAAGGTGAAATCGCCCGGGGTGAGCGCACCACCCGGTTTGTCTGGATCACCAGGTCTCTGGAAATACATGGTGTAATACCGACTGATCTGAAGCTCATAAAATGAGCTTTTGCTCACGTTATGGGTGAAAAGCAAACTTAAAGAGTTGTTGTGAGCTTCAACCTGAGGGATGGTGAAAGGGGTGTAGCGATATTGCCATATATTTACCGCTCCCCTCGTCTCTTTCAAAGGATCCCCGCCGGATGGGTCAAAGTAGAGAGAATAGCGTTCCCAGTTCTGCTTATTGGAAAAAACCAGTTTTTTGTCGGCTGAAGCCCTATAGGTTAGCTTGAAGGTGGTAGAATACTCATTGCTCATTCTTTCCGGAATGTCAAACCCCAAAATCCGGTCCACTCTGTATTTCTTTTGGGTGGTCGGGGTGGCATGCTCGTTCACGTCATAATAGGTATCAGTCTTATAGGTAACTCCACTGAAATAATAGGCTAACTTCTCTCCTAAGAACTCGATTCCAATGGAGGGGAGTAAACGAGTAGTGAAGAAAGGGTCAGGTCCATTTAAGCTGAACTCCGCCCGATCACTGTTGCGGGAGTATTTGTTCAGCTTGGAGGCGCCAAAATCGTCGGTCATGAATTCGAAGCGGCCGGAGGTGGTCCTGCTCGAGCCCTCCTTGGTAATTAAATGTATGACTGCCGACTGAACGTTACCATACTCGGCATCAAATCCTCCCTTCATCACCGAGATCTCCTCGATGTCGGAGGAGGCAACGTCCATCCCCCCGGTAACCTTTCCCAGACCGCCCAAAAGATCTCGAGTCTCCACTCCATCCACGATGTATAGAGCCTCACCAGCTCTTCCACCCCGGATATGGAGCTCATTTGCTTTGGTCACAAAGCCCACCTGGGTGGCAAGTATCTGGGAGATCGCCTTCACTGGCATGTTCTCGATGTCCTCCCGGCCGATGGTTCTTACGCTGGCGGTGATATCCTTTTCGATCACCTTTCTCTCGCCCACCACGGTGACGCCCTTCACCTCAATGGCAGAGGCTTTCAGTTTGTAATTGACTTCGGAGGTGCGGTCGGATATCACCTGCACTTCCTTAACCGTCACCGAAATATAACCGATGAGGGAAGCGGTGATCGAATAGCTACCAGGGGGTATGTTGATGATGAAATAGGAACCATCCGGACCAGCCATATTACCCATGGTGGTCCCCTCAATTCGAATAGAGGCACCAGGCAGCTCAACGCCGGTTTCGGAGTCAATTACCCTTCCCGATATTTTGCCGGTCACGCCAGCAAAAGTGGGGACGCTTGATAGCAGCAAAAAAACCAGCCCAAAAATGAAGACGGTCACCTTCTTATTAGAAAGATACATAATCTAACTCACTCCTTTCTCCATTCACTTTGGTTCTCTAGGTTTAATTTTATCACCAGAAAAGTCAACTTCTGCCGTCTCTCATACAGATAAATAATAATGCAACTTTAATCCCTATTGTCAAGAGTTTTTTTGAATGCTTAACAAAAAATTTAGCTTCAAATCACCTCCCGAAAGTTATCCTTTACTTTGTTCTAAACAAAAATCATTCCTCCGTTTTGTTGTCGCATCATTTGAAGTTCCTCCTTTTAGACTTTGATACAAAATAAACCGTCATTTTTCCTTCAAACAAACAAAATAGATAACTGCCATCATCTGTACTAACAAAATACATACCAAAAGAGTGAGGGCAAAGAATTTTTTTTGTTCTGCTACCACTAATATTTTCAACGACTTAGCAGCACAGGAAAACAGAAGAAGAAGCAAGGTTCACATGATTTTTAATGTTTTCGCAGAAACCTGCGACAAAAATCCATGTCAGTGTGTTATTCTTTTATGAAGTAAAGAATTAGGAAATTCGCAAGAATAGACGATTTTTACAACTTAAAAGCAAAAATCTTCGAAAAATAAGCGCATCGGATCTATTCAAAGATGTAAGCTTCATCTTCGCAAATTCCACTTATCTGATAGATATTTTTTCTTTTTTAAACCCTGCGCCATCTTTAACTCTTCTTCTGAAACTTTAGAATTTTCCATCCGGGAAGCAAAGAATTTTTCGAAACCTCTCTTTAAAGCGGAAATGATCTCCTCCGGTTTAATTCTCCTCTTCAATATTTTCTCCATATTAGTCGACCTCTCATCCAGATTTTGCTTTACCATCTCCATTGAAATTTCATCAGGTAAAAGTTCAGCTAAACTATACTTTCCCTTTCCCATAAGTATGGAACCGTGTTGTATGAAGCTATCCTTTCTCCCCTGATGGTCTTGAAAGGAGAATCTTCTCTGCGCACTGCCGATCAGCTTTTTGCCTTCCACGGTTATCTCATATCTGGAACTGCTCACAAAGCAGGGCACAGAAAAGATGTGAGGTAAAGAGAATAACTTTTTGCCTCTGGAAAGCTTGACCCATTCACCTTCAATACCTAAAATACACATTGATTCTAACAAAGCCAAACTTAATTTCTGATAAGTCTGGATGGTGTTCTCACCCAGTTGAGCCAAATCATCACCGGATGCACACACGCTGTAGGTGATCTCGTTTTGATGCAGAACTGCCCTGCCACCAGTGATTCTTCTCACCACATGGATACCCCTATCTTTGCATTTTTTCAAATCAACTGTTTTTTCTGCCGATTGAAAGTAGCCCATGGAGACAGCTGGCGGTTCCCACAGATAAAGCCGAAGAACTGAAGGAGAAGTTCCTCTCTGGCAGGAAAGCAAAAGTGCTTCATCTAAAGCCATGTTGAAGAAGGCATCATCTGTCCCGGTGAAAATTATTCGCCAACTTTTCATCTCACAGGTTAATCCGGGGAAAGAGGTTGGTTGTCTTTGTTGAAGTCTTTGAATAGCTGGTCCAAATTTCCCAGAGCCATCCTGGCTGCCTTTTGTTCTGCCTCTTTTTTATTTCTCCCCACCCCTTGTCCTATTTTTTTCCCTTTAACTGACACCGCGATGGTAAATCTCTTCTGGTGATCCGGCCCCTCCTCTTCCAACACATCATATCTGGGCAATCCCAAGCCCAGAGCCTGCATATATTCTAAGAGCTCCCCTTTGTAATTGTGAAGGGCTTGATCAGTGGTGATCTCAATGTATTTTCTCAATATCTGCTCTCGGATTATCTTCTCTGCCGGGGCTACGCCACCATCCAGAAAAACGGCGCCGATGACCGCTTCATAAGCGTCGGAGACGATGGAATTTCTCTCCCTGCCCCCAGCTTTTTCCTCCTCCTCACTTAAATTAAGGTATTTACCTAAAGAGATGGATTTGGCGATTCGGCTCAAATTGGCTTCACTGACCAAAGTGGATTTTAGCTTGGTCAGATCCCCCTCGCTTTTGTCCGGAAAGTTCTCAAATAAGAACCGGCTGGTTATCATTCCCAGAACAGAATCACCCAAAAACTCCAGCCTCTCATTTGCTCGCAGATTTTCATTCTCCGGGGTATGGATGTATGATCTATGGGTCAGGGCTCGTTCCAAAAGCCCCACCTTTCTGAAACGATAGCCCAACCCTTCTTCCAGTTCCCGGCATTTTTTAAACCTGTCCCTTTTGGCGAATAATCTTCTAAGGAATGTAAGCAATTGAAGCGGCATGGGCTACTGTCGGGAAAGGGGGAATCAAAACCTGATCTGAGAACAGCCAGATCAGATTTGAATCCTCTGTCCAATCAGACAAAAAACAAGTTCTCTGTTTTTTGCCACCAAAAGTTTGGGTGATCTGTTAAAACAAGAAACGAAAACCTATAAAACCACTCCCCAAAACATAATCTGATTCACGTTTATTCAGTTTCTTGCCAACCACTAAGGAGTAGTGGAAAGCTTCAACTCTCCATATAAAATGTAGAGCTGAAACCTTCCGCTACGCCAAGGTCACATTAGTTTAGAGCACCAAAATACGGTAATATCAAATAACGATTAAACTTTTACTCTGCTTCAAAAAACTAATTTTATTCTCACCGGGCAAATTTCCGTAGTACGATGGAGATGTTATGTCCGCCAAATCCAAAGGAGTTGCTTAGAGCTACATTGATATCAGCCTTTCGCATCTGGTTGGGCACATAGTCTAAATCGCATTCCGGGTCGGGAAATTCATAGTTTATGGTGGGATGGAGGACTCCTTCTTCGATTGACTTGATGGCGGCGATCAGTTCCACAGCTCCACCTGCTCCTAAAAGGTGCCCAATCATAGATTTGGTGGAATTCACCGGAATCTTTTTCGCCTTTTCTCCAAACACCTCCTTGATAGCCTGGGTTTCAGTCGCATCATTTAGATCAGTAGAGGTTCCATGAGAGTTAATATAATCTACTGAATCAGGAACCAGATCAGCATCCTTTAAAGCTAATCTCATCGCTTTGATAGCTCCCTCACCACCGGGAGCCGGGGCGGTAATATGGTATGCATCGGCGGTCATTCCAATCCCCAGAATCTCAGCCAAGATTTTGGCTCCTCGGCATTGAGCATGCTCCAAGCTTTCCAAAATGATTATTCCGGCTCCCTCCGACATCACGAATCCGTCCCTCTCTTTGTCAAAAGGACGGGAAGCTTTCTGTGGCTCATCGTTACGCGTGGAGATGGCTCGGGCAGAACAGAATCCGGCCAAAGACGTCGGGGTGATGGAGGCTTCGCTACCTCCGGTGATCATCACATCCGCCTCCCCCCGCTGGATTATTTTAAAAGCATCCGCGATAGCATGAGCGCCGGAGGCACAGGCTGAGACGGTAGCATAGTTGGGTCCCTTGAAATTAAAACGCATGGAGATCAACCCGACACACATATCGATAATCATCATGGGGATGAAAAAGGGGCTGACCCGATTGGGACCCTGGTTTAAGAGAATAGCGTGCTGTTTCTCAAAGGTCTCTATGCCTCCGATTCCACTCCCCACCACCACACCTGCCCGATCCAGATCCAGAGAATCCGACTTAAGACCGGACCGGTCAAAAGCTTGCTGAGCAGATGCCAGCGCATACTGCTGGACCAAATCCATCCGCCTTGCCTCTTTTCTCTCCATATATTTGGAAACATCGAAACCCTTGATTTCTCCGACAATCTGGGTGGAAAACTGGGAGGGATCGAATCGGCTCACCCGATCTATTCCAGAGACGCCATTTTTGAGATTACTCCAGAACTCCTCCACTGAATTGCCAACGGGAGTTATCGCCCCCATCCCGGTAACCACCACCCGGTTTAAATGGATAACAGAATTGTTCATAACAACCTCTTAGGCTTCTTTAGCTCTCCTCCTTGGGTTGATGATTTTCTATATAATCAATGGCTTGCCCCACCGTGGTGATCTTTTCCGCCTCCTCATCTGGAATCTCCAGTTTGAATTCCTCCTCTAAAGCCATGACCAGTTCCACCGTGTCCAGAGAGTCTGCACCCAGATCATCCACGAATTTTGCCTCGCTGGTCACCTGGTCCTCCTCCACCCCCAGTTGGTCGATCACGATTCTTTTCACCCTTTCTTCCACTGACATACTTAGTTCCTCCTTATGTTTTGTTTGAACCTGGTTCTGATTTTTTTCACACAACTCTATCCCCTGTTATCAGGGAGTATTTCATTCATTTGTATAATACTCAAAATCTGCTAAAATCGTTCGATTTCACATCAACAGCCCTCCATCCACCTGAATTACCTGCCCGGTGATGTAGCTGGCTTGATCGGAGACTAAAAATGCCACTAAATTTGCCACATCTTCCGGTGTTCCCACCCTTTTTAATGGAATCTGGCTAAGGAAAGCATCCTTTGCCGCTTGAGAAAGTTTCTCCGTCATGGCTGTTTGAATGTAGCCGGGAGCAACCGCGTTTACGGTTATTCCCCGGGAGGCAAGCTCTTTGGCGGCTGACTTGGTCAGCCCGACTAAACCTGCCTTGGAGGCGGCATAGCTTGCCTGGCCAGCATTTCCCATTAATCCAATAACTGAGGATACATTAACCATCCTTCCGGATTTTTGCTTAATCATCACCTTGGCGGCGCTTTTGGTCAGATTGAAGGCTCCTTTCAAGTTGACCCTTATCACCTGATCCCAATCTTCATCGGTGGTTCGGATCAAAAGAGCATCCCGGGTGATTCCAGCATTGTTGATCAGGATATCTAATGTGGAAAATCTCTCCATAACCTTTTTAATCAGTTCCTCCACCTGGAAGGAATCGGATACATCCGCCTTGAAAGCAACCGCCGCCGTTCCCCGGCTTTTCATCTCCGCAAGAACGGTCTGAGCTAAATCAATATCGACATCCGCTACAGCTATATCTGCTCCTTCCTGGGCTAATCTTATCGCAATAGCTCTCCCTATCCCCTGTGCGCCTCCAGTTACCAACGCTACTTTACCTTTTAAGTTCATTTGAACTATTGAACTTTTCTTGCCCTTACCTGTTCTCTAAAGTTGGGAACAGGAGCTTAGATAGCACCCACCTCCACCATCTGGGTAAACTTTTCTAAGTCTGCAAGTTTATCTATCCCTAACCCTTTTGTATCCTTAAACGATCTTTTCAAAAGTCCTTGCAAAACTTTTCCCGGACCTATCTCCACGTAATTCCTAACCCCCTCTTTATACATCCGCTCCATGGATTGATACCATAAAACCGGCATGGTTATCTGATCAACCAAAAGCTCTTTTATCTGGGAAGGTTCTTCAGTTGGTTCAGCATTAACGTTACCCACCACCGGAACAACAGGCTTTTTTACCTCCAGCTTGTCTATCACGTGTTTGAATTTGATCTGAGCCGGACGCATAAGCTCGGAGTGAAAGGCCCCCGCCACCTCCAGAAGGATTGCTCTTTTAGCACCCCTTTCCTTTGCCAGCTTGACCCCACTCTCCACTGCTCTTCTTTCGCCGGAGATGGCTATTTGATCTTTGGAGTTGAAGTTGGCTGGTTGAATAATGCCGTAACTTTCAGCTTCCCGGCAGATGGACAGAACATCCTTCTCCGAAAGCCCGATGATGGCCGCCATGGTGCCCTCGCTGTTCTCACAAGCTTTCTGCATCGAAAGGCTTCGATTCTTTACCGCTTCCAGACCATCTTCAAACGATAAAGCTCCCGCCGCCACCAGAGCGGAATACTCTCCCAGACTGTGACCGGCGGTGAATGCAGGCTTAAGTTTCTGCTCTGGTAAAAGCGTCCATAATGCCACGCTGTGGGTGAAGATGGCCGGCTGAGTGTACTGGGTTTGAACTAAAAGCTCAGAAGGTCCTTCAAAACAGATCTTAGATAAGTCGAAGCCCAGGATTTTTTCTGCAATCGTGTAGAGTTCTTTAACCTGGGGATAAGAATCATAAAGATCCTTCGCCATCCCCACATATTGGGAACCTTGTCCGGGAAACAAAAATGCTATTTTATCCATACAGTCATGTCCTTAAGAGTTCAGCTGTTTTCTGCGAAAACGAATGTATGTCACGCTTTGGGGGACTTACCGCAAAGTTCTTGCTTTCTATCTTAAATACCAATCGTTGACGCCATCTTCACCATTTTATCACCGCTGATCCCCAGGTGAATCCAGCACCAAAAGCAACTAAAACAGTGTTCGATCCCTCCTTTATCACACCCTTCTTTCTGGCTTCATCTAAAGCAATGGGAACTGAGGCGGCAGAGGTGTTTCCGTATCGATCTATGTTGACGTATACTCTGTCCATGGGGACCTTCAACCTCTTTGCCAAAGCCTCTATGATTCTGATATTGGCTTGATGAGGGATCAGAAGATCTATCTCTTCAGGGGAGAGCCCCACCTTCTGAATTATATGTTTTGCCGCACCCTCCATGGCCCTGACTGCGGATTTGAATACTTCATTCCCCTGCATGGAGATGTAATGTTGCTTTAGACCTATGTTTTCCTTGGTAAGAGGTACCTTGGCTCCACCCAATTGAATATGGAGCAGATTAGCCAAAGATCCATCTCCAGACAGGAAGGTGCCTAAAATTCCTTTCTCCTCTGTGGTGGCTGAAACTACAGCCGCTCCTGCTCCATCACCAAAAAGCACACAGGTGTTTCTGTCTTCCCAGTTTACTATCTTGGAGAGCGTCTCCACCCCGATCACCAACACATTTTTATATTGTCCTATAGCAATGAATGCCGATGCAATGGAAAGACCATAGATAAACCCAGAACATGCCGCCACGATATCTAAAACTGCGGCATTTTTTGCCTTCAGCTTATCCTGCAAAATGCAGGCGGTGGAGGGGAGAAGATAATCCGGTGTTACCGTGCCTATAAGGATCAGATCGATTTGATCGGGCTCCAAGTTTGCCTCCCTCAGGGCAATTTTCGATGCCTCCAGAGATAAATCAGAGGGACCGGTCCCATCCTCCACTATTCTTCTTTCCTTTATTCCGGAGCGGGTGATGATCCATTCGTTAGAGGTCTCCACCATCTTCTCTAAATCGTAGTTGGTCAGAATCCTGGGTGGCGCAAAGGAGCCAGTGCCGGTGATCTTCGAATTTATCTTATCACTCATTTATTTGACTGCCCTCTCTCCCTGAATGCGCTGACAATACGTTGATTTACCTTCTCTTGAACCATATCAGCTGCCAGCTTCAAAGCGTTCTTGATGGCTTTAGGCGGTGAATCTCCGTGGCAGATGATACATATACCATTTACACCCAGAAGGGGAGCACCGCCATATTCAGTGTAGTCTAAGACTTTTCTTAAATCTCGTATGGAGACCTTCACCAGAAAAGCCCCCAACCTGAAAAGAAAACTCTCCTTAACCCTCTTCTTAACCAGCCAGGTTAAGAATCCGCCCATGCTTTCGGTAAGTTTTAAAACGATATTTCCCACAAAGCCATCGCACACCACCACGTCGCAGGTCCCTTTTAAAACATCCCGCCCCTCCACATTGCCAATGAAATTCAGTGAATCATCTTCACTTAAAAGCTTATTAGCCAGAAGAGTAACTTCATTTCCCTTGGTGCTCTCCTCTCCTATGGAGAGAAGCCCTACGCGAGGGGTTGGCTTTTTGAGAACTTGGCTGGTGTAAACCGACCCCATCACCGCGAACTGATAAAGATTTATGGCTTTGCATTCAGCATTGGCTCCCACGTCCAGAACCACCACTATCCCCTTCTCGGTGGGCAAAAAGGAAGCAATAGCTGGACGGTGGATTCCCTCCAATCTTCCTAAGGTCATGAGAGCATGAGTCATCACCGCTCCGGTGTTCCCTCCTGAGATGAAGGCATCCACCTTCCCCTCCTTCTGCAATCTCATTCCTACGGCAATGGATGAATCCTTCTTTTTCAGGCTCTCCACCGCCTCGTCCTCCATGTTGATTCGCTCGGAGGCGTGTTGGATTACAAAAGGTGCATTAGTGGCTTTCAAGCGGGAGAGCTCTGAGTGGATTCTCTCCCTCTCTCCCACCAGAATCATCCCAAAGTTCCCGTGATTCTCCTGGGATGCCCAGATCGAACCTTCCACCACCGAAGCGGGCGCAAGATCTCCCCCCATGGCGTCCACGGCAATTACTGCTTTTCCGTTCTCATTCACCTTTTGTCACCTCAGCAATACGTCCAGTTTCGCTCTTCCAATTCACAGGATGTTATTTAAGTCTCCTCAGGAGTGATCACCTGTCTGCCCTTGTAATATCCACAATTGGGACAGATGCGATGGGGCAATTTGGGCTGATGACAATGCGGGCATTCCACAATGTTGGGAATGGTAAGCTTCCAGTGGGTGCGTCTTTTGGCACCACGTGATTTGGAATGTCTTCTTTTCGGTAAAGGCATCTTTTTCCTCTCTAATTTAACCGAAGGTGCACATAATTTGGATTAACTTCTTGTGCGCCCAAATGGGCGGCTACCTTTTTCTATACTTATTCAGAAACTCCATCCTTGGTAGCTTGCGCTTAAGCTTTTGTCACATAATTATTATATATGAATCCAATTCCTAACGAGAAATCAAGATTTTTTCTTCAACAACCCTTTTAATTGGTCCCATCGGGGATCGGTTCTCTCTTTCACACAACTGCACCGCGATTTATTTAGATCAGTCCCGCAAATGGGGCATAATCCTTTGCAATCCTCCGAGCACAGTGGTTTGAGTGGCAAAGATAGAATGATCCCTTCCCGCACTAAAGCATTGATTTCGAAAAAAGTCGAAGTTGGATCGGCGAAAAAATAACCATCCTCCTCTGATCTCATTTCATCTACGTTTCCAGTTAAATCTACCACAAAATCGAGATGTGCGGATAGACCCTGATCGTATTCAGCCAGACAGCGAGAACATTCCATCTTCACTGAAGTTTTAACCCTACCCCGGCAGATCAATTGATCCTGGCTTTTGGTAACTGAGAGCTCAACTTCAATCGGCTCCTCGAAAATAATCCCTTCTGCCTCAAGCCCCAAAGTTTCAGGATTTTCTTTAAGATTAAGCTTTTGGCTGAAATCCTCCGACGTTCTTTTCAATTCTATCTTCATTGCGCTCAAACTTAACCCAAACAGTCAAAATTGTCAAGACAAAAAATCTTTACCCCAGAATCGCATTAATTCAAATGAAACAATTATACGAAAGAAACGGACAAAAGTTGGGTTTACGCTGAAAGGGAAACACGTTGCCTCAAATCCCGGTCCCTTTATCTTACTCAGAAAGACACTGGGGCGAGTGAATCCGACCCCACACTGCAAGGGTACTTCCTTCGTTGGTAACGGATGTCTCTGTCCGTTTCCAACCACGTTTCCGTCATGGGGGAGGTGTGTGCGGCGAACAAGTAGAACATGTAGGGGTGGAACTTCAGCTCCACCCACATTTGGGAATCCCTATTCCCGAAGCATATAGAAGAATTTGGAGTATCAACAGGTCATTTGGCTCAACTGAGATCTTGAGATTCACCTTAGGTGAACTTCGTAGAAGTCTTTTGTTTTTTTCGGTAAAAAGGTGTCGTCGGTGAGACTTCAGAGAATCTCTTTTATTTATCTTTCCAGGCGGGCAGGTTCTTCATATGTTCATCTACGGACTTTTCGGCCTCCTCCCGGGATTTTGCCATCTGGGACATATAAAATCTTATCATCCCCTCTCTAACCTGCTGGCGGCTTTTCAGCTTTCCGGCCTCATCCGTGCAATAAACGCAATAAGGATTGTTTGTGTCCTTTCCTCCATGATCCTTTGCCACCTTCATGGGCATGCCACAGCTCTGGCAAACCTTCACTTCATCAGCCATTACTTTCCTCCTTTGACCATCCGGGTTTGTTCTTTTGAAGTTTAAAAGTGATATGAGACAAACCCCATCAATGGTGAATGAACTGTCCTATAACTCAGGGAATGATAGAGAAGTTATTACCGTGAGCCATCGATGCATTCAACTTTCACAGAACCCAAACCGACTTCTATATCAAAGATCAATTCCTTTTTTGATTGGCCGAAGTTGTCACTTTCATAGAGGTCATCTTCGATCTCATCAAAGTCACGCTTATCTACAGAGAAGGAGGACAGAAATGAGGATTCGCTTTTGATCTGCACTCCTGCATCTTTTGGCACCAGAATGGTAAGGCTTCCCAGCCCTACCTCTATGTCGACGTAAGCTCTATGTTCAAACTCACCCGTGAAGTCCAAGGTGAAGTCTCCTACACCTCCATCGAAGGAGAACTCGTCAAAGTTGGCGTTCCCCAGTCCGGTGATGGTGAGCTGACTTGCCCCCACATCTATGTTGATCTTCGAGATTTTATCCGAATTGGGCTTTCGGAAGTCAATCTCCACCGAGGAGGCTCCCAGATCCATGTCCAGGTTGTCAATCTTCAAACCGGTAAAATCAAGATTGGCTTCACATGCTCCCACATCAATCTCAAAGCTGATGGGTATTTTATCGCTGAATTCCAAATACCAGTAATTTTCCCCTTCATCTAAATCTATGCCCTTATCTTTTGATTTGCTCTCAAGATAAAGTTCGCCCTCTTCCTTAAACCGGTTGTAGTCTATGTCAACTCGAACCTCATCCGGATCGTATTCCACTTCCGCATTCAAAATATCACCGGTGCGGCTCCTCCCCAGATCGATTATTCCTGCTCCTATATCCATCTTCACGCTGAGATGTTTCTCCCCTTTAAGCTCGATTTTTTTGGTTATGCTCTCGGTATCGTGCTTTCTGGCGGAGATGTTCCCCGCATACCAGGGATTGATAAAAACGATGCCAAACAGAAGCGTTCCGGCAAGGACTTTTGTGCTAGTCTTTCCCATGATCATGCCCTCCTTTTAAGTTGAGGTTTTTTCGTCAGAGTCGCTTTTGGCTACGTTGGCGGCGGCCGGTGCCGGGCTTACATCTTTGGGCCGGGTCCCCAAACGGGACAAAATGGCGGCGCCAAAGCCGATCGTAATCACCACGTATCCGATAATCCATCCGATGATGGAAATTATCAGCGCAAAAGGAGAGAAAATGCCTCCGAAGACTCCAATGGTGCGGGCTACAAGCGGTACCAGCTCCACCGCAAGTATTCCCATCACCAGGATCATAATCTTAGTGTCCGGCTTCAAGCTGGTGTGTTCCTGAAGCTTCTCTCCCACGAAAAGGCAGGTGCCAGTATAGCCCAATATCACTGCGGCTAAGATCAGAAGGGGTTGAACCAGCAGGGCTACCGGAATGCCAATTATGGTGATGATCAAAAGTATGAAGATGGGAATGACCAGAATCTCAGCCAAAAGCCCCACCAGCCCGGATTTCAAAAGGTCATGTTTTACCTTCTCTTTTACCTTATCGACATTTTTGGGGAGAATGGCTAACACAACAACCCCCAGGAATATGAAGAACAGTATCTTAAAGATGCGGAGGATGAAAGCCGGGAATCCGATGTGGGTGAACATGGGGAAAGGGGGGTGGGTAAACGGTAGTTTAAACGAGGGTGCTCCGAAGCGTCCCACGCTCACCTTTTCGCCCCGAACAACTGCTCCCCCTCGTTTTATCACTTGCCCGCCAATACTCACAGCATCTCCTTCGACGTCACCGGTAGAAAAGATGTCCACGTCACCCCCTATGGCCACTACATTTCCGGTCACGGTCCCTCTGACCTCAATAGTTCCACCCAGGGCGACAACATCCCCGTCTATCTCCTCATCCTCCTCCACCACAACATCGCTCCCAAATTTGACTATCCCCTCGCTGGTAGTATACACTCTTGGCGAGACCTGCACCCTTGGAGTTCTGATGCCGAGCAATACTTCCTGCAGAGCTTCTGAGCTCTTCAGAGCTTTCAAGCCCTCCAAACCTCTCAAACCTACCAGAGCTTTCAGGCCTTCCAGACCCTCCAGAGCTTCTAAGTCTTCCAAATCTTCTATATCTTCTATATCTTCCAAATCCTCCAAGTCTATCTCGATATCGCCTATCCTGATCTTGTCGTCATCAATGATTATCGCCTCCACCAGGTCATCATCGCGCAGGATGTGCCTTTTCGCTTCTCCGGTGGGAATATGAATCTTGCCCTCAGGACTCACCAGGTATTCCTTCCCCTCCCTGGTGCGAATATAGATTCTATCCTCACTGATACTGATCTCTTCAGCTTCAAAAGGAAATTCCTCCTTCTCATGTTTGGTGGTGTCTGAATCATTCACCTTCTTGGGTAATTTGTTCGTCTGAGCCTGAGCAAAAAACATAAATCCAATGGACAAACATAGGAGGAGCAGAAAAAGCCACGTTATTTTCGCAAATGAGGTTCTCATATCATATCTCCATTCTTTGGCGCCGGAGACAAACACACACAATTAAGGGCACCAACAACCATAAGTAAAAATGTGAAAAAAGCCGCTTGGGGCTTATAAACTTTCCTTATCTTAGTGATTTTAATTTTTTCTTCAAAAGCTCTCTGGCTCTGAATATCCGTGCTTTCACAGTTCCTACGGGGATACCTAAAATTTGTGCGATCTCCTCATAAGATTTATCCTGCTTGTGCCGGAACACTATCACCTCCCGATATTTTTGGGGAAGCGAATCGATTGCCACATTTATGGAGAGGGATTTCTGCCGGGTGGCTAAATCCATTTCTGGATTATAACTCCAATCCGGAAGCTCAATTCTCACCTCTCCATCTTTTGTCTTCAAAGGCTGATCCAACGACACAGAAAGCAGCCTTCTTTTTCTCAAAAAATCAATACAATTGTTTGCCGCTATCTTATACAACCAGGTGGTGAACCGGTACTGGCATTTATAGCTGGCAAGAGATCCAAAAGCCTTCATGAAGGTCTCCTGCACCAAATCCTGAGCTTCTTCCTGGTTGTGGACGATCTTTAAGATCATCCGATAAATGGCATCTCTGTACCTGTTAAGCAGTAGTCTATAAGCGTCTTCATTGCCAGCCAGCGCTTTTTTTATCAGGAGCTGGTCGTCCTCTTTCGCCAAAAGGATCCCTTTCAGTTTTTCATACGTTGGGTGCACGGATAAGTTTCATCAACTCACGCAAAATAGTAAATTGAAAAAGAAAATACAACTGAAAAGTTATTTATGTGCACAAACAGGTAAAAGCAATCTTCTCAAAAGAACAATTCATACGATTTCTTTACACCTCACCTTTCTCTCCCTCTCCATTAACTGAAAAGGGGCTTTAAGCACCTCCATCTAAAAAAATCCTTCTTGTTCAATTCTTAACCAACCAAGAAACCTTCATGTCTTCCAGACACGATCTCAAATTCCATCACCCTCAAAAAAACATGCCCCATCACTCTACAATATCTCTTTTAAGATTCTGCGGACGATTTTTACACTTGTCAACGAAAAAAATGATTTTCCGGAAGAGAAATTCAACTAAGGTGTTTCTGATAAGAAAATACGAAGAAATACGTATCCCTATATAACCTGTTGATTTCATTGTAGATTTGAGCACTAAATCGGCGAGTTTTATCTTTTTTCCTTCAGAAGGGAGGCTTATGTTGGAATATCGTAATAAAATGCTTGACAACTCTTTCGGCGCTCAGTAATTTTGAGTCGAAGGTGGAGGGAAGGAAAGAAATGCAAAAAACAAAGTTAGATAAGTTGGGTTCTACGACCTGACACGTTTTTGAATCCGCGAGGGGGCGGTTTCCTCTCTAAGTTTTCGTCGTAGCTTCCGCTTTCAAAAATTCCTCTTCCACCTACACAAAAAGATAGCGGATATAAGATTAAAGTAGATTCGTCTGTCATCTCAGACTGTATCACAATGTTTTAATTCGGGCGGAGAAGTTTCGCTTTGAAAAACAAAACCAGAAGAATGGTCGTGAAATTGATTGGGAGAAAGTATTGGCGTAATGCTATACTTTCTCGTTTGTCTCCTATAAGTTTTTTGAGTTTGTATTTTATAAAGGGCCCAAAGGATTCTTTCCTTTGCGGTTAAGTTCATGTGGAATCTGAGGTTGTCTTTTTGTATGAATAGTTTTTTCCCGGTTTTCATTTCAGGCATAACAATTGCATAATGATATGTTGAAAAAGTTGACTGTAGAGATCAAGCCAATTACCGATAAGGTTAGTGTAGGCACTTTTGATCTGCCCTCACTGACCTTGGAGGAAAGGTGGGGGAGATTAGAAAAGATGCCGAAAAGAAAGAAGTCAAATTATAAGAAGCCGGAGAAGACCTATTGGCACATATACAGTCTGCAAACTCTCAACTCAGAGAAATTCATCAAAGTGGTGAACAAAATCCTCAAGAGCGAATATATCCTTATCAAATAACAATAAACATCCCCAGGTTCATCCTCCAGGTTCATAAAAGTTCTTCCCACAGATAAAAAATACTTGACAAATTAAAGCGAGGGTTGTAATATTAATAAATTTATTTTGGTCGAATTCGAGCGTGCATTTGACCAGTTCATTCTAATAGGAATAGGGTATGATTTTTAAAAAGAAATTTTCCATTTTGTTTATTCCTCATCAAAAAGGCAAGATATTTGAGACTAAGGTCTCTTCTAATGTTTTGATTTTTCTTCTCATTGGCTTTTTTCTTCTCATCTCCTCCAGTTTATTTTTCTCACTGGACGCCTCCAGCATAGCTTCAGATAAGTTAAAACTGAGACGTCTGGAAAGGGAAAATGCCTACCTGTTGGCAAAGCAGGATAAGTTAAATTATGCCATATCCGATTTGAAAGGTCAAATGGCAGAGCTGATTGAGAAGGAAAAGAAGGTGAGGATGGTCTTTGATCTACCAGAGGTGGATGAGCAGATAAGGGAACTGGGAGTGGGGGGACCGATGCCCAGCAAGTTTGGCAATATAAGTCCGGAACTAGAGCAAGTGTATATGGCTGAATCTGAATTGGAAGGGCTCTTAAGGCAGGCGAGATTTGAAAAAGAGAATTTCGAAGATATATATTCCAGTCTATCCAAGAAGAAAAAAATTCTCGATCACACCCCATCCATCAAACCCAGCTCCGGCTATCTAAGCTGTGGTTTTGGAAGGAGAATAGATCCGTTCACCGGAAGAAAACAGCCTCATCTGGGTGTAGATCTGGCGGCTGACATTGGCACACCGGTTTATGTCACAGCTGATGGGGTGGTGAGCCATGTGGGAAGAGATGTCGGATTGGGCAAATTGGTCCGGATCGATCACCTGTACGGCTACACCACCGTTTATGCTCACCTGTCCCGCATCGCAGTCAAGCGTGGTCAGCATGTGAAAAGAGGGGATCTGGTTGGGTCGGTGGGGAACACCGGTTACTCCACCGGGCCTCATCTGCATTATGAGGTTCATTTTCAAGGTCGGGCGCAAAACCCCCTCAGATATTTCCTGGGCAGTGAATACGTGGCAGACTGAGCCTTCTAACCAAGATGTTTATGTGAAGAGACCTCGATGGAAAATCGGGGTTTTTGTTTTTTTGAGGAAAAGGATATCCGATGAGCCATAAAATCCAGTATTTAGTCTCTGCCTGTCTGTGTGGCATCCCCTGCCGATTCGATGGAAAAAGTGCCAAAGATAGACGAATGGAAAAAATGGTGCGGCTGCAAAAAGCTGTGCCCACCTGCCCGGAGATTTTAGGCGGGCTTTCGGTTCCACGGGAAAGAATTGAAATACTCCAAGGAGACGGAAAAGATGTTCTTTCCGGATCCGCTTCGGTCTTCTCTAACAGAGGTCATAATATGACCCCTTTCCTTGTGCAAGGTGCATTAGCCTCATTGAGAATCGCAAAAAAGTTCAAGATAAAAAAAGCCTGGATGAAAAAGAGAAGTCCTTCGTGTGGATGCGGACAGATTAAGAGAAGAGGAAAATTAGTGAAAGGCGATGGTATAACCGTGGCTTTATTCAAAAGAGAGGGAATAAAGGTTGAGCCTCGATAATGTAATTAATTAAACTCATTTTTTATCAAGAGCAAGTGCGGGTGAAGCTGCGGGAATTGTTGTCAAAATCCCCCGCAGGATGCCGGGGAGATTTTTCTTTGTCCGGAGAATTCTGGTGACTCGCAGGAGAGTGATTCAGGAATTCCCCCACGAAGTGTCCGGACGGTCGCCCGTCTGGGCGGGATCTGGCGACTATTCCCGAAGCATCAAAATATATTTCAACTAAGCGGGTAGACTATGAATAAAGAAATTAAATTACTGGGTGAGGTTTTTGAAAAATCAGCCAAAAATCTCCCCAACAAATTAGCATTAAAGAAAGGGGATACCGAATATACTTATGCCCAGGTAGAAGATGCGGTAATAAAGTTGAAAAATTATTTATTGGGGCTCGGATTAAAAAAGGGTGACAGATTTTCAGTGATAGGTGAAAATCGTCCCGAATGGGCGGTTGCTTATCTGGCAATTGTAAGGGCCGGCCTTGTTTGTGTGCCTCTTGATCCCATGTTAAAAGAAAGTGAAATCATTCATGTTCTTCGAGAAAGTGAGGCCAGGGGCGTCCTCAGCTCGGAGAGCCACATTTACAAAATTGAAGACGTCAAAGCTGAACTAAAAAGTCTAAAATGGATCATCCCTTTAAATAGCATCAAAGAATTGGACGTAGGAGAAGATATTCCTGCAGACCAGATCGATCCGGATTCTTTAGCAGTTCTAATCTTTACCTCAGGCACAACCGGAACATCTAAGGCGGTTATGTTAACTCATAACAATATCATCAGCAACATAAGGTCGTTTGAACCTGTGATAAAACTAGGCGAAAACGACGCCATGGTTTCAATCATACCGATGCATCATACATTTGAAGCGACGTGTGGCTTCCTTTACCCATTATACTGCGGCGCAGCAGTTCACTACCCGCCAAGCCTAAAGCCGAACGACCTGCGGGCGACACTAAAATCCGCAAGGGTAACATGTTTGATTGCGGTTCCGCTTCTATTTGAAAAACTCCTACGCGCTGTTCATAGAAAAGTAGCCAGGTCACCATTGCCCACGAAAATTCTCTTCAACACCATAAGCGGAACAGCTTCACTCCTTAAATTCTTGCGCAAACCGCTCTTCGCCAAGGTCAGAGGAGAAATGGGCCTGGAGACTCTTAAGTATGCAGTAGCCGGCGGGGCAGCCCTTCCGGCTAAAGTTGCGAAAGGGTTAGAACTTTTGGGCATACCTATTTTGCAGGGTTATGGCTTGACCGAGTCCTCACCTGTAATTTCGGTTAATCCATTAGGAAATTCGAAAAATGACTCTGTAGGACCACCCATCCCTGGTGTCGAAGTCAAGATTACCGAGCCAGATACAAGCGGCATAGGTGAAATTGTTGTGCGGGGTCCCAACGTGATGCTCGGTTATTATAAGAATAAAGTGGCAACCGATGAAGTCCTGAAACATGGCTGGCTCTACACCGGAGATTTAGGGCACATGGACAAAGATGGTTATCTGTACATCACAGGAAGGATGAAGAGCATAATCGTGACCCAAACAGGAAAGAATATTTATCCTGAAGAGATTGAAGAAAAACTCATAAAAAGCGAATGGATAAAAGAGGTTCTGATCGTACCAAGAATCGATCCTGAAACCAAGAAAGAAGAGATTTGCGCCATTATCCATCCGAATTATGAACTACTTGAACAGCATAGTATCTCAAAAGGTATCACATTGGCCGAACAGGATATCCAATCAATCTACAAGGATGAAGTCAGGAAATGTAACGAAAATCTTTCTGCTTATAAGAAGATTACGCGATTTGAAATCCGGGAAGAAGAATTTCCAAAGACCACGACCAACAAGATCAAACGTCATTTGTTTGTCGAAAGGGGAATAAGGGTTTGAAACCAGTTCCCGACGCAACCTGACTATTCGCTCTCGCTGGATGTTATCCCGGACGCCCAGACGGGCCCGACTTGGGGTCTCAGTCATTCAGCGGAAAAAACAGGCGGATACCTGTTTGGCCAGGGATAATATCCGCTTTATAGCATGAACCTGTAGTTGCTCGATTTATCGAGCATGAATTTCACTTCGAAGTTGCAAATAACTGCAGGAAATCAAGGAGATAGTAAAATGAAACGTAAAAGAAACTCCGGAACAAACAATGCCCTACTATCAGATAAGCTCTCCCGGTTCTATTCCATGTTTCCCTGGCCTGAGAATCCGGAGAGCGAGCAGGGCAAAATATATTTCAATGCAACTTTGCAGAACATGTCCAGGTTGCTTGACCATCCCTGGATGACGCAGGTAATCTCGATAAAGAGAAAGGTTAGAATACTCGAAATCTGCGGCGGCACTGGCTTTGGAGGAGTGACTTTGGCAAAGGTACTGTCGGAGAAAGGAGTGAATGTCAGCCTTCTGGTCACGGATTTGCGCGAGGATGCCTTAGATTTGGGCAAGAACTGGAGCAGCAAGATTCTGGGCAGCGAAGTCCAGACCCAGATTGTTGATGTTAGAGAAGTACATAAACTAAGCAAGAAGTTTGACATAGTGCTGATGTACGGGCTTTCAACTCCACATTTCAATCCCTGGGACATGGTGCAGATCTTTACATCGGTCAGCCAGTCTCTAAACGACGATGGACTCTTTATCCTTGACGAATCTGACAGAAGATACGAGATCTTTATGGTTCAGGGCTATAAGTGGGCTTACGCCGAAGGTCAGGGGGGACAACTCGGGTTGAGTTTTCATACCGGTTATGACCCGGTCACGGGCTCGAGCAAAAGGACGTTCTTGAACGTTAAAGACATCGCAAACCCGGTGACAATGGATATCTTCTGGTGGGGCTTGGCGGAGATTGGAGCTTTTCTGTGGACGTTCTTTGCCGATGTCGATTTCATGAGCGCCACACCAAGACGACACTTCATCCTGGCTACCAGGCCAAGGAGAATGTTGAAGCCCAGAGACCTAAGGACGCCGACTGTGTACGAGAGCCGGTGAAGTCTAAGGTTAAGGTGTTGCGAAACCTGTAGGGGCTCGATTAATGGGAACATCCTGAGCCTGTCGAAGGATCGAGCCCGCGGGTCGCATGAATGCGACCCCTACAAGTCAAGCATCATAAAAGGATTGAAATGTAAATATGGAGAATGTCTTAATAACCAATTCAACCGGTATCCTTTTTGTCCTGGCCGGTAATGCAGCCTTATGGTTTTTTCTGCAGAAGAAAACCGGTTGGAAGCTGTTCAATTATGTCCCACCATTGATTTTCATCTATGTGTTGCCGGCTTGTTTCTCCAACTTGCGATTGAT
>LJUX01000024.1 GCA_001304155.1 candidate division Zixibacteria bacterium SM23_73_3 | reverse complement strand
AGGTATGCAAAAAGACAGAGAACAAATTCGGGTAATCGCTACTAACCGAAAAGCTCACCATCTTTACCATATCGTTGATACCTACGAGGCAGGAGTTGCGCTGGTTGGAACAGAAGTCAAATCCCTGCGGCAGGGTAAGGCGAACTTTAAAGACAGCTATGCCACAGTGGAAAAGGGAGAAATCTTCCTTCGTAATATGCACATCAGTCCTTATGATCAGGCAAGTCGATTCAACCACGATCCCACACGCCCAAGAAAACTCCTCCTGCACAAAGTGGAAATAAAAAGACTTCTGGGTAAAACCACAGAAAGGGGATTCACCTTAGTTCCTTTAAAGATTTACTTTAAAGGCAAAGTGGCTAAGGTGGAACTTGCACTGGCAATTGGAAAGAAACTTTTTGATAGAAGAAAAACCATAAAAGACAGAGAGATTCAAAGGGAACTGCGCCGGGCATTGAAAGAACGCCAGCATTGAATCCGCATCTTTGTCAAGCCTATCCAGGGTTGTATCTTATAAGCAAAACTATAATCTTGAAGATATGAAAAGCCGATATACTCTCCCCAAAATTGTCTTTTCTCTCTTAGCTTTGCTTGTTGCTTTCCCCACCTTTGTTTCTTCTTCCGTTTTTGTGACCGAGGATGGCAAGGCACATTACGTTGAGACCACACAGATAAACGAGCTTGAGTATATCTCAGTAGATGAGCTGTCTTCCATTCTGAAAGCCGAGGTTTACTGGCACCGGTTGCTCAGGAAGGTGATTCTGGAGTTCGGTGACCATCAACTTGTTTTCACCTGGTTCGCTCCTTATATGCTCTATGATTCAGAGGTTTACAATCTGAGCTACGATGTAAAACTCAAAGAAGGCACATTATGGGTCCCACTAAAAAGTTTCCAAAGGATATGGGATCATATACATTCTCCTCAAACTTATCAGCCACCAAAAATCTTTTATAATAATAAATTCAACATATTAGATTTAATGGTAGCAGAAAAGATAAATGGAATCCTTATAGAGATATTTCTCAGCCAGCCGCTGGAATACGAGATATTCGCCGATCAAAACCGGGGCTTGAATATCAATTTTTATCAGGGAAGATTGAACGCCGAATCTTTCAACAAGAAGAAGGTGCCCAAGTTCTTGAGGTGGATAAAGGCTTATCAGTTTGAAAATTCTGCCCAGCTCTCACTGAGGCTAAAGAAACCTTTTGTCAATTTCGCCCATAATTTGAAAATTGATCCCCATCGAATTCAGATTTCCCTTGTCTATGCATCTTCATCTGGCGACACGACCAAGCTTTCTTTAAACCATATCTCTAGTGAAAACGAAAAGCTACTGGATGAACTGATCGATGTGATCGTAATAGATCCCGGTCACGGTGGACAGGACTCCGGGGCGATGGGAAAGAGTGGGCTGGTTGAAAAAGAGGTAACTTTGGACATTGCCAAAAGACTGAAGGATCTTCTGAAAAAGGAAAAAGGGTTAAAGGTTATTCTAACCAGAGAAACCGACGAGCTGATCCCCTTGGAAGAAAGAACTCAAATTGCCAATCGAAACGGCGCGGACCTCTTTATAAGCATCCACACCAATGCTTCCAGAAAAAGAACCGCTCGAGGATGTGAGACTTTCTTTTTAGCTTCTGCCAAAAACGATGAAGCCCGGGCCGTAGCCGCTTTGGAAAATTCCTCCATAAGATTTGAACATAAAGAACAAACAGGTCAGAATCTGGATGACTTGGACTTCATCTTGATGGACCTGGTACAAAGCGAGTATCTTAAGGAGTCTTCAGATTTTGCCACCATTATTCAGGAACAACTGAAAAAGAAACTATCCACCCCTAACCGGGGAGTAAATCAGGCGGGATTTGTTGTGCTAAACAAAGCATATATGCCGGCGGTTTTAGTTGAGACCGCATTCATCTCCAATGAAAAAGAAGCGGCTTTGTTAAAGAAAGGCTCATTTCGGCAAAAGATCGCTCAGGCTTTATACCTGAGCATAAAAGAGTTCAAAAAGAAATATGAGTCAGCAGAATAAAGATGCCCACTGACATTGATTCTTACTCAACACAATCATCTTCTTTTCTTTAACTAAAGAAATGAGGAAGACGATCTTGTGTTTTTAATGATAATCCAAATTCAATCATGCCCTATTCACCTAAAAGTTCAGCAAAGCCAAAAGAAAATGCAAATCCCTTAGGTATCTTTGATTCAGGCGTGGGTGGATTAACTGTCGCCAAGAAGATATTTGAACTTCTGCCCAATGAAAACGTGATCTATTTTGGTGATACTGGTAGATATCCTTATGGACCCAGATCAAAGGGAATCGTCAAAAAATTCTCATCTCAGAATGTGAACTTCCTTCTCAGTTATAAGGTCAAGTTCATTGTGGTGGCGTGTAATACTGCCTCCTCTTTTGCTTTGGCAGGGTTGCGAAAAAACTATGATATTCCTCTGGTGGGCGTGATTGAGCCGGGCGCTGCCGCAGCCATCAAAGCAACCAGAAATGGAAAGATCGGAGTGATCGGAACTGTGGGAACAATTTACTCCAAAGCATACCAGAAAGCCATCCACAGACGCAATCGCCAAATGAAAGTCTACTCCATCCCCTGCCCTCTGTTTGTCTCATTAGCGGAAGAAGGTTATATAAACAAAGATGCCACTCAACTGATAGCCAACGAATATCTTAATCCTCTGGTCAAGAAACAAGTGGATACCCTGGTTTTAGGTTGCACCCACTACCCTCTGTTGAAAAAGGTCATATCCCGGACCATGGGAGAAAAGGTGAAATTGATCGATTCGGCAGAAGAAACGGCTAAGGAGGTCAAAAGACTTCTGAAAATCTATGGGCTATTAAGAAACGCTAAAGGACAGGCTTTTCGGAGATTTTATGTCTCTGATGTTCCAAACAAGTTTATAGAGGTGGGAGAAAAATTTTTAAAAGGAAAGATAAGGGACGTAAAAAGAATTGACATAGATAAACATTGACTATTAGTGGTCAACGGATTGAACGGATGATCACAAGAATTGTTCTAGCGACTAATAACAAATATAAAATAAGAGAGATAAAAAATATCTGGGTCGACCTTCCGGTGGAGATTTTGACTCTTAAGGATTTTCCCGGTTTTCCCAAAGTGGAAGAGACTGGAAGGAACTTTGAAGAAAACGCAATCATAAAAGCTACAGCCATCTGTGGATTCACCAATTTACCCTCGGTGGCGGACGATTCCGGATTGGAGGTGGATGCTTTAGACCAAGCTCCGGGAGTATTATCTTCCAGATTTGCCGGCGAGCATTGCAGTTTTCAGGACAACAACAGAAAATTACTCCAACTTATGCAAGAGATCCCGTTGGAAAAAAGAAGGGCGAAATTTGTCTGCGTGGTGGCTCTGGCAAAGAATCTGGATCGTATCGTAACTGTTAGGGGTGAAGTAAAAGGAATTATCACTTCGGAGGAAAAAGGGGTAAATGGATTTGGTTATGATCCGGTCTTCTATTTACCACACCTAAACAGAACCTTTGCTCAACTGACTTTGGAGGAGAAAAATAAAATCAGCCATCGGGCACAGGCATTTGGCAAAGCCAAAGAACTCATTCAGAAAGGTTTTTTATATGCTTGATACCGTGACCTTTGATCTGTGGAATACCTTACTTTCCAATACACCACCGGATAATCAAAAATACCGGCTCAAAAGAGTGGAGAAGATAGGCAAGATACTGAAGCGAAATGGACGAGAGATCAAATTCGATCATTTGCTTGGTGCTTACCTCAAAGGATTCGAAAAATGTAAAGAAACCTGGAGAAGTAACTTAGATCTCTCCACTGAGGAACAGCTGAAGGTTATGTTTGATTTTCTGGAAGATGAGAAGATTGTAAACCTTCCTCAGAATTTGATGTCCCATTTGGTGGAAGCTTACGTCTCCCCCATTTTGGAAGATCCGCCGGATTTAATCCATGGTGCGGAGGAGATCTTAACCCTGGTGAAGAGAAACGGATATAAAGTTGGTCTGATATGTAATACCGGCACAACGCCTGGAGAAACGATAAGGAAACTTCTGAAACGACTTGGAATGATTGAGTATTTTGACGTTACAACCTTCTCCAACGAACTCAAGATCCGAAAACCCGATCCCCGAATTTTCCTTTACACTCTGACCCAGCTTAAAAGCCAACCGCAAAGTTCAGTACATGTGGGAGATCTGGTGGACGTGGATGTCTGGGGAGCAAAAAATGTGGGCATGGTTTCAGTGCATTTTTATCCAGACCAGACCCTTTGTGAAGAAATTCTCCCGGATTTCAGCATAAAAGAGCTCAAAGAACTGAGGTGGATTTTGGGTGACTCAAAATAGGTTCAAAAGAAGTGAAATTTCGCCTCTTTGCTTCCGTATCAATTTGGGTCTCAAACAGATCGCACGAAAAAAGTGAAAGGGCATAAAACGATGACGATAATAATAATGCAATAAAGGGAAAACAAAACTTCGATAACTAAAAAGAACGTTGTTGGCTAACCAAAAAGACAGGTGAGGAAATGGGCAAAAAAATAGGAATTTTAACCGGCGGGGGTGATTGCCCCGGCTTAAATGCGGTGATCCGGGCGGTGGTGAGAAAATCAATAATCATATATGACTATCAGGTCGTTGGTATACTCAAGGGATGGCGGGGACTGATGGAATACGGGCTTACCGAGGAACTGAACTTAGACAAGATCTCCGGGATAATCCATAGAGGCGGAACCATAATCAAAACCTCCCGCACCAACCCGTTCAAAGAGAAGGATGGGGTGAAAAGAATCATCGAGAAGAAAAAGGCTTTAGGTCTTTCCGCCATCATCGCCGTGGGCGGTGAAGACACCTTAGGTGTTGCCGCCAAGCTTTTCGAAGAAGGAGTGGAAATAGTGGGCGTGCCCAAGACCATCGATAACGATATATGGGGCACCGACTATACCTTTGGCTTTGATACCGCAGTGAACATCGCCATGGATGCTATCGATCGGGTCCATACCACCGCCGAATCTCATAATAGGGTTATGGTGGTGGAAGTGATGGGCAGACACACCGGCTGGATCGCCATAGAGGCAGGAGTAGCTGGGGGAGCAGACTTTATTCTGATTCCAGAAAAGTCTATGGATTTGGATAAGATATGCGATGCCATCTGCAAACGACATCAGAGGGGGCGGGACTTCAGCGTAGTGGTGGTGGCTGAGGGAGCAAAGGTTGCCATCCAGGAAAAGAAAGAAGAGGAAGTTTTTGTGGTGCAGGATGACAAAGAGGACGCCTTCGGTCATGTGAGATTGGGAGGGATCGGAAAACTTCTGGCTTCGGAGATCGAGAAAAGAACCGGGTTTGAGACTCGCTTTGTGATCTTAGGCCACATTCAAAGAGGCGGCTCACCTACTGCCTTCGACCGCATGTTAGGCACAAGGTTCGGCGTCGCCGCAGTTGACCTGGTTCACAAAGGAGAGTTCGGGAAAATGGTGAGCTTGAGAGGCAATAAAATCGTCGCCATCGATTTAAAAGAGGCTACCTCCAAAACAAAACGCATCGATGATCAACTCTATGAAATCGCCGAAGTATTCTTTGGATAAAGATATCAAGCTATTCTCCGCAGGATCCATAGGTAACGAATTAAGCATTTGCACTTTTAATACCATCTTATCCGTTTAATCCGTTCACGGTGAATCTGTTCAGGATGAATCCGTTGACCAATCCGTTGACCAACATGAAAAGATTTCTACTTTTTAACTGCTTTTTGGTGATCATTTTCTTTCCCGATTTTTGTCTTGGCAGAGATTTAAGCACTGTCCATATGATCGGTGTCCGAATGGGCTTCTGGAGTGCGGTGGAGGCAAAAAATATTCAAGCCTCCCCTGGAGAAGAGATCCTCAGCAAGGTTACCGCCCCTTATGGAGAGTTTCATGTCTCCACGGGTTTGAAAAAAGGATTTGCGTTAGGATTCTCTTTGGGAAGCTACTACCGCGGAGAAACCAGATATCATGATCCCCGTGGATACTACTGGAAAAGAGTGACCATCTATCCTATTTCGGCAGAGTTGAAATTCTATCCCCTCTCCCCTATCAAGAAATCCAAATGGCAACCATACATGGATGCAGGTTTAGGATTCGTTTCAGGCATTGAAAATCTGCGCTTTGGTGAATACCATGGACCATTGCTTTATTCAGGGAGTGACACTGAAACCTACTTGACTTTTGGATGGCATGTGGGCGGGGGAATAGAATTCAACATAAGCCGGCTTTTCGTAATAGGTGCAGATTTTAAATATCGGGGGGTGAAATTTGGCGATGAGGTGGGTGGACTGAAAAACTACAGTGGACCGGAAGCCACGCTGGGACTTTCTTACATCTTAAAATGAATTTGATTTGCTTCTTCCCCGGGAAATTCAGGAACCTCAGATTTCTTTAAACAAATTCCATTAAAAAATTGCTTGAAAATGCGAATAGTTTATTTTATATTCGTCAGTCATTCATTCGATCTTGCGTCAGTTAGTAAATTATGAAAACAACTTTCTAACAATTTTATAAAGGAGGATCAGATGACAGTAAAGGTCGGGATAAATGGCTTCGGACGAATCGGAAGACTGGTCTATCGAGCCGCCATGGGCAACTCTAACTTGGATATAGTTGCGGTGAACGACATCACCGATGCCAAAACACTGGCTCATCTTCTAAAGTATGATTCGGTACATGGAGTACTGGAATCCGAAGTGAAGGCTGAGGGAAACTCCATAGTAGCGAACGGAAAGAAGATCGACGTTTTCGCAGAAAAAGACCCCTCTTCCCTTCCCTGGAAGAAGCTGGGGGTGGAGCTGGTGGTGGAGTCCACCGGTAAATTCCGCACCGCAGATGACGCCAAAAAACATATTGATGCCGGAGCCAAAAAGGTATTGATCTCCGCACCAGCGAAAGGAAAAGGTGGTCCCGTTCTAAATATAGTCCTGGGTGTAAACCAGGACAAATACGATCCGAGTGCCCAAATCTTCACCATCGGTTCCTGCACCACCAATTGTTTGGCACCGGTTGCCAAGGTCTTAAACGACAACTTCGGCATCGTTCGAGGATTCATGACCACGGTGCACGCTTACACTGCCGACCAAAGACTTTTGGATGCGCCTCACAAGGATTTAAGAAGAGCAAGAGCTGCTGCTGCTGCCATCATCCCCACCACTACCGGAGCGGCAAAAGCCCTCTCCTTGATTCTTCCGGAGTTGGCAGGAAAGCTGGACGGAGTTGCCTTAAGAGTCCCGGTTACTACTGGCTCCATCATTGACTTGACTTGTGAGCTTTCCAAGGATGCGACCGTGGATGATATAAATAATGCCATAAAGAAAGCAGCATCTGGCCCGATGAAAGGAATACTGCAATATACAGAAGACCCGATAGTCTCCACGGATGTGATTCACAATCCCTATTCGTCCATCTTCGATGCCCTCTCCACCATGGTTATGGGCAAAAACTTAGCCAAGGTGTTCTCCTGGTATGACAACGAATGGGGCTTCTCCGTAAGAATGGTGGAGATGCTGGAGTTGATGGCGAAAAAAGGAGGTGTCTAATATGGATTACCTCATCGTTGCTTGGGTCACAATAGGTTTGATTGCCTTTCTGCTCTGGGCAAACAATTCTGGCCCCAGGAAAGGGCGGAAAAGGAAACCGCGAAAGAACGACATCATTGACGAAATTCGGAAGATCGTAAGAAAACTGAAGATTAATGTGAGATTGTGACACCGGCCAAGCATGGGAAGGGTCTACACCCTTCCTATATCCACTATGGCGGATTGGGGTGGAGTCCTTATCCTAACATGGAAGGTAACATTTGAAAACACAGTTTCTTAATTGCCCTATCTCAAGGTGGAAAGAGCCGGAAATCTGAGCTTCCCATTAGATCAATGGAGATCTCATGGAGGAAATATGGAAAAGTTGACTATTGACGATATAGAACTGAAAGACAAAAAGGTTTTGGTTCGAGTCGATTTCAACGTGCCTTTGGATGAAAAAGGAGAGGTGGCTAACGAAAAGCGCATTGTTGCCTCCCTCCCCACTATCAAAAAGATACTGCAGGATGGCGGAAAAGCAATTCTGATGTCACATCTGGGCAGACCCAAAGGAAAGAAAGTTCCGGAAATGAGTTTGGCGTCGGTAGCAAAAAGACTGGAGGAGCTTCTGGGGAAACCGGTTAAGTTTGTAGATGACTGCATCGGTCCTGAGGTGGAAAAAGCAGTCTCTGAACTCAAATCCGGCGAGTGCTTGCTGTTAGAGAACTTAAGATATTATACCGAAGAGACTGATAACGATCCGGAGTTTGCCAAAAAGCTTGCCAGCTTGGGAGATGTTTACATCAATGACGCTTTTGGAACGGCTCATAGGGCTCATGCTTCTACGGAAGGTGTTACCAAATACCTCAAACAATGTGCGGCTGGCTATCTGATGCAAAAGGAGCTGAAATATCTGGGCATGGCTTTAGCCGATCCTAAGAGGCCTTTTGTAGCCATCCTCGGTGGAGCAAAGATTTCCGGCAAGATAGACGTGATCTCCAATTTGATGGACAAAGTTGATGTCCTTCTAATCGGCGGCGGGATGGCTTTCACCTTTTACAAGGCTATGGGCAGGGAAATTGGAAAATCCCTTTTAGAGTTGGACAAAATCGATTTAGCTAAGGAGATATTGACAAAGGCTGAAGGCAAAAAAGTCAAATTTATGTTGCCCGAAGATGTGGTAGTAGCACCTGAAGCCAAAGAGGATGCACCTACTCAGGTGGTGGGAAAAGACGCTATTCCATCTAACTTTCAGGGCTTAGACATAGGGCCCAAGACTCTGGAGACATTCTCCGCAGAACTAAAAAAAGCAAAAACCGTGGTATGGAATGGACCAATGGGAGTTTTTGAGGTGAATAAATTCGCTGTTGGTACCATAAAGATTGCAGAGGAACTTGCCAATATAACCCAGAAAGGGGCAACTACGATCGTGGGAGGCGGAGACTCAGCCGCGGCAGTAGCCAAAGCAAACTTGAAAGATAAACTCTCTCATATCTCCACCGGTGGTGGAGCTTCGCTGGAATTTCTGGAAGGAAAAACTCTACCCGGAGTGGCCGCATTGACCGATAAATAAAAAGAAGTGGTAAGAGACTTGGAAGTCCTCGCAGTATAACGATAAAAAAGGGGAATACCTATGAGAATTTCGATTATTGCCGGCAACTGGAAGATGTACAAAACCGAGGAGGAAGCTTTTCTGCTGGCATCCGATTTGAAAAGGAGGCTGAATGACGTAGCCGGAGTGAAGGTGATAATCTGTCCTCCATTCACCGGCTTGTCTTCTGTTAAGAAAGCCATCGAAAATTCCCCAATTTTGCTGGGTGCTCAGAATATGCACTGGGAGGAAAAAGGAGCTTATACCGGAGAGATATCCTCTCCTATGTTATTGACAGCAGGCTGTAAATATGTTATTATAGGACATTCGGAGAGAAGAAACCTTTTTTTTGAAACTGATGATGCTGTAAATTTAAAAATAAAATCTGCTTTGAAATTCAACCTCTCCCCTATCATCTGCCTGGGAGAGAAGTTGGACCAAAGAGAGGCAAACAAAACCGAAGAAGTTGTCGAAAATCAACTGAGAAGAGCTTTCAAGGATCTGAGCGTCCAGGAGGCGGAGAAGACGGTGATTGCTTACGAGCCGGTTTGGGCCATCGGAACTGGAAAAACAGCCACTCCCCAACAGGCAAACGAGGCTCATCTTTTTATAAGAGAGCTTCTCTCGTCTGAGTTTAGCAGAGAATGTGCTGAGAAGATTAATATCTTATATGGAGGATCAGTCAAACCAGAGAACTCCAGGGAATTGTTAAAGATGTCTGAAATCGATGGAGCGCTGGTGGGAGGCGCCAGCTTAGATGCTGAGTCCTTTGAAAAAATCGTAAGAAGTGCAACTTAAATTTTAAAAACTAATAGATAAGTTTTCGGGGCAACTTCAGCCAATGGTTCTAAATTTGAAATTTTTACCTTTTTTCAGGAGGTATCTTTGATAGTATTTTTGACCTTGTTGCATGTGTTAATCTGCATTGGTTTGATCATGACGGTTCTGATGCAGTCTGCCAAAGGTGAGGGTCTGGCAGGAGCATTTGGGGGTTCAGGAATTACGGGCGCTGTTTTCGGAGGAAGAGGAGCAGCCACCTTCCTGTCCAAGGCAACCACAGTGCTAGCTATCGCTTTCTTTTTGAGCTGTATAATGCTTAGTTTCCTTTCTCCTGGTACTGGAGGGGGAGGAAGAGAATCCAGTGCAATTCAAAGAGAAGCGCAAAGGCGAACCACGGAGGGAACAGCTCCGGCGACCAGCGTCCCCGGAACTGCACCGCAGGAGCAGCCTCAAACCCCTGAAGAACAGCCTCAGGTGCCGCCATCGAATGAAGGCGAATAGATTGATTCATAAAATCGTGCAGTTCAGCTCAGAAGTGCTCCACATTTTCCAGCAGGGAATGAATTTATCTTGAAGGATTTGCGCAAAGAAATTTTTATGATTTAAAGAAAAGAGTATTCCATGCGGAAGTGGTGGAACTGGTAGACACACCATCTTGAGGGGGTGGCGGCGAAAGCCGTGCGGGTTCAAATCCCGCCTTCCGCATTTTTAAGTCTACCTACACCTGTCTGATTTGAATTTCTTGAAACTTAAGAGCCGATTTTCTCTCAAAAGATCCCATTCCATGGCTTTGTTGAGCCCAGCCTTCAAAAAGTTATATATACATGCTTAAAGTAACCGGGCTGTTTCTCTTTCCTAAAATCTGCGACTTGAAACCTTCCATCACAACAGATGTGAAGTCTTTTTAACCCTGCCAAATATATTTTCTCCTTGCTTATACAAAAAAGTGTTTTATATTAAAATTAGAAACAATCTCTCGCAAAAGCCATCTGAATGGATACAAAAGTAAGAAAGAAACGGTTGTTTCTCGATTCGATTTCGATGAAACATAATAGTCATGCTTTAAGCACAAGTTCACTATTCTAACCTTCCCGGAATATTTGTTTAAAAAGGTTCGTTGGAAACCGATCATTAATTTGAAAGCTTAACCTAAAAACGATAAGGAGATGTTATGAGACATCATGGCTTCAAATTTATGCTGGCTGGTTTTATTATGACCTGTATGCTTACTTTCGCAAGTAGTCATGTATTTGCTCGTCGCCACACATATACCATATCATCCTCAAAAACGGAACTTTCCTTTGAGAAGGTATCTGGCTACGATGTGATCAAGCTTTCTGGTAGACACTTTATGAACAAAATTGGCGAGCCAGCTCTTCCGGTACGGAATATCTATGTGGCTCTACCCGGCGATGTCCATATCACGGATCTTGAGTTGGTATCTTTTAATGTAGAAGAGATTTCTGGGAAATATCACATCTATCCAGCTCAGCCTCCTGTTCCCACCAAAAAGGGCGCAACGCCGGGCCCTTTTGTTCAACCAAAAGCCTCAATTTATAACAACTCGGAGTCATATCCAAAAGACATAATACGCTATGTGGGGACAGGATCCCTCGGAGGTCAGAAAATCGCCATGTTACAGGTCTATCCCATTCAATACATACCATCTGAAGGCATACTGAAATTCTATGATCAAATTAAATTCAATCTTATCACAAAACCTAATGACCAGTCTCCATCGATAATTCTTAAGAGTTACACCGCTCAATCGGTCTATAATCAGATCTCCAAAGACCTGGTAATTAATCCCGAGGATATTGCCAAAAATCCTAATTATGCGCTTCCTTCAGTAGACTTCTTCGAGTATTTGATCATTACAAGTGATGCCTTAGTCTCGTCATTCCAGCCTTTAGCCGAG
Source organism: candidate division Zixibacteria bacterium SM23_73_3 (assembly GCA_001304155.1). GTDB lineage: Bacteria > Zixibacteria > MSB-5A5 > MSB-5A5 > SM1-73 > SM23-73-3. Next base: position 12,802 of record LJUX01000024.1, on the reverse strand, counting down.
TGGAAAACAAAAAAAGGGATTCCTGCTGTAATAAGGACCACGTCCTGGATTAACTCAAACTATTCTGGCAGTGATTTACCAGAGAGAATCAGGAATTATCTGAAGATAGCATATCAGGATTCCGGAACGGTGTGGGTACTTTTGGGTGGCGATACGGAGATAGTCCCCTGTCGGTACGTCAGGATCGTATTCGAAACCTATACCGAGGACATCCCCTGCGATTTATATTATTCGGACTTAGATGGCAATTGGAACTACGACAGCGATAGCTGGTACGGTGAACCCGAGGATAGCCTGGATATGTTTCCAGACGTTTTCGTGGGAAGGGCTCCGATAAGCACTATCCAGCAAGCTGAGGGATTTGTTAATAAGGTGTTTACCTATAGTAGAACTCCAACTACTGACTATCAACTTAAAGGTTTGTTCTTCGCTGAATACATGGATGCCCAAACCGATCAGGGAATTGCAAAGGACATAATCATCGACAGGTACATTCCTCAGAGTTTCGGTCCGGTAGATAGACTCTATGAAAGATTCGGGAACCTAAACGCTGAGACAGTTGTCGATTCCCTTAATGCTGGATTCAACATTGCCAATCACTGTGGACATGCTTGGTATGACCTTCTATGTACCGGGCCAAACTATGTGTGGAGCTGGGACTTCGATAACTTAAACAACGCACCTAAATACACTGGCATACTTGTTTCTGGCGGATGTTGGCCCGCGGCGATAGATTATGATTGTATCGGGGAGCACTTTGTAAACGCGCCCAATGGAGGCGGATTTTTCATCGGCAATTCCAGATATGGCTGGTTCTCACCCTCTTTTCCCGGATACGGAAGCTCCGATCTGTTCGACCAAGCCTTCTTTTCAGAGGTGTTTCTTAAATCCAAACCCCAGCTGGGTGTTGCCCTGGCTGGATCTAAATTACTGTATGCTGCTGATGCGCAGTCGGTCAACGACTATCGCTGGATTTGCTTCGCTCTGATTCTTCTGGGTGACCCCGAGATGGCGCTCTGGACTGATGAGCCTCACACCCTCACCCTGCATTATGCCGATACCATCGTGGTTGGAGAGAGCGAATTCTTAGTTTCTGTAACCCGAAGCGATCAACCAGTAGAGGATGCACTGATCTGTGTCACCAAAGGAGATGAAGTGTATGAAAGTGGCTTAAGCGGTGCTGATGGCCAAGTGCGACTGGGAATATTCCCCACCTCAGCCGGAACCCTCTCTATTACAGTAACTGCCCCTAACTTTTTACCCCACCAGTGTTATAGCGTGGTTGTAGCAGATAAACCCCATATCACCTACTGCAATTATGTGATCGATGACTCCTTTGGCAACAACGATGGGATAGTAAATTCTGGAGAGAGAATAGGTCTGTTTTTGAATCTGACCAACTCCGGTAATCAAACCGCTTATGCAGTAGTCGGTTCCCTGTCCACCTCAAGTGCTCTGGTGGAGGTGATTCAAGATGATCTGGCTGATTACGGCGATATGACTGGTGGCGATATGGCAACCGGAGAATTCAGTTTTGACGTCTCCTCAACCGCCTCTGACAGGGATGTGATCTATTTCAATCTTAATGTCACAGCCGATGGCGGACTTAGCTGGAATCCGCAAATAGCGGTTACTGTTGGTGCTCCAGTGTTAGTTTATTGGAGAGGCATAATAAACGATGGACCGGATGGAGATGGGTTTGCTGATCCTAGCGATACCGTTAGCTTACAGGTAACTGTCAAAAATGAGGGTTTGGGAAATGGCGAGGGAACGTATGGAGTTCTGAATACGGACGACTCCTATATTGACATTTTATCCGACAGCGCCTGGTTTGGTAACCTTGGACCCGGAGAGGGTGCCATCTCAGACATCCCGTATGAATTGGCAATTAGCGGGACTTGCCCGGATGAACATATAGCATGGTTATCCATCTCACTGGTCGGAGAAAATTATTCAACAATCGACTCCTTTCGTCTCTTTGTGGGGGATTTAAGATTTTTTGATGACGTGGAGAGTGGCCCAGGAGGATGGATTCACTCGGGAACCATAGATGAATGGCACATAACTACCCACCGAAGCTACTCTGAGCAACACAGCTGGTATTGTGGCAATGAAGGGACCTGGCAATATAGCAATGGTTTTACCGCCTATCTGGTCAGTGCCCCGGTTGTGCTCGCCGAGGATTTTATGCTCAGCTTTTGGACCTGGCATTACATTGAGTCGGGTTGGGACTATGCCTTCTGCGAGATAGACCCAGGCGAAGGCTGGAGGGAGTTGGGTTTGATCACCGGCCAGAGTGGCGGCTGGGTGCAGAAAACCTACGATCTATCTGAGTATGCCGGTGATACAGTGCAAATCAGCTTTACATTTTTCAGCGATGATGACGGTGCTCAATTCGAAGGCTGGTATATAGACGATATAAAGATCATCCCACAAACGCCGGATTTTATGTGTGGAGATTGTAATGGTGATGGAACGATAGATTTGGGCGATGTGCTGCATATAGTGAGCTATTTGTATAAAGGAGGTCCCGCCCCTGATCCCTTAGAAGCCGGAGACTGTAACTGTGACGACACCATTGACCTCGGCGATCTGCTCTATCTCGTCGCCTATCTCTACAAAGGAGGACCAGCACCGGTTTGCTGATGCGGACAACCGGTCGACAGAATATGATCGCTGGAGAAAACTGCTCATCTGCCATGAATACTCAGTTATCATATGATATCAAAAAGAAGGAGAGAAACAAGTGCGCAAAATCAGCCTGTTGAAAAATCGTTCAACGATTGGGGGCTTAGTAATGTTGCTTTTTTCATCATTGACTCCGTTGGCAAATGGATATGATGTTGTGAGCATTGAGGTGAATGGAGGTAAATATCAGATCGTTGACAGAAATGACGGTGAGGTAATCGAAATGGAGGGATTTAGTTACTTGATGGTTCCAGGCAAAGCTCTGCTTCCTGCCAAGAATTTCTTGATTGCCCTACCACCTGGCGCAAGAGTTCAATCCGTCAAGGTTGAAGGTATTGATTCTGTCCAATTGCCGGGAACGTATCAAATCTCACCTACTCCACCCATCATGCCCTTGGCCGACCCATTCCAGTACCAGCAACTCTTGAAAGAACTGAAGCGGGAGTGGCAAACAAATAACCAAGCCACCTACTCGACAGATCAGGCTTACCCGAAAGAAAGGGGGAAACTTGTCAGCTCAGGTACTCTGCGAAAATACTCTTATGCTTCAGTCTCCTTCTACCCTTTCAGCTATCATTCGCAGTCCGGCAGATTGATCCATTATGATGCTGCCCAACTCATCATTAACTACAGCTTGCCATCTGCTGGCAGATCTGAAGTTCAAGCAGTCGAAGAACTAAATTGGGACACTTTGGCTGATCAAAAAGCATCAAGGCTGTTTTTCAATTACCAAGAGGTGGAGGAGCTGTATCAACCAACAGGACCGCGGCCCAGGGGTTGGCAGGAAGTACACGACTACGTGATCATTACCACCAGTGATCTTTTGGGTGCCATAACCTCTTCGGACTTTCCATACTGGAAGAGCTCCCTGGGTTATAACCTCAGGACGGTTCTAATTACTGACACCGAGATTACCAGCCAACCTGGCGCTGACCTTGCCGAACAGGTCCGCAACTTCCTCAGAAGCTACTATGTACCCTGGGGTATCAAGTACGTGCTTTTGATTGGCGACTGCGAGACCATTCCCATGCGCTATTGTTATCCTAACCCGACCAACCACACCAATCAGGCAGGCACGCCCAACGCGACCAGCGGAGAGAACCCGACTGATTATTACTATGCAGACCTGTCCGATCCGGACGATGTCTCCTGGGACTTGGACGGCGACGGATACTATGGTGAATATGGTCAGGACAGCCCCGACTTTTTGGCTGAGGTATATGTCGGGCGCATTCCAATCAACAACACGGCTCGGATCACTTATGCATTAAATAAATCGGTCAGCTTTGAACAGGACACCGGATCCTGGAAGAACAGTGCGTTGCATGGTGGGGCATTCTGGTATCTTACTAACGAGGACAACAATGGCAAGCCTGCCTACGATGGGGCCACCTGCATGAACGAAATCGAGACCAATCTGATGAGCGGCTGGACGATCAGTCACTACAGTGAGCAGGGAGGTTTAGAGCTTTCTACATTTCCTTGGCCGGCCTTAAGTGAAGCGGCTTTCGCAGACGACTGGAGAAACGGCCAATACAGCATAGTCAACTGGGGTGCGCACGGCTGGACAGACGGTGCAGCCCGAAAGGTGTGGGCATGGGACGACGGAGATGGAGTTCCGGAAAACTACAATCCTAACGAGATGTCGTGGCCATATTTCATTGGCACCCTCTCCAACCTGGACGATGATCACCCATCCATCTTGTTCCCCATCTCATGTGTGATCAACTATCCGGAACCTAACGCATGGGGTAACATTGGAATTGACCTTTTGACAAAACCCTTGTATGGTGCGTGTGCCGGAGTTGTCGCTGCAACGCGGATCGTCTGGGGTGCATCTGGCTGGCCCACAAACCCCGGCGGCGGCGAATCCATGTGCTACGAATTCAACCGTCACATGATCAATGGCCCCAGCGGGCCGGAGAAGGTTGGGGATGCCCTTTACAATTCAAAATTCTTTTGTAATGAGAATTATGGTTTTGACCATTATGCTGAATACTGGAACATGTTTACCTACAACCTTTATGGTGATCCCTCACTGGTAAGAGAAGGCGTCTCCGAACTTACCCGCGGTGACGTTAACGGCGATGGGACCATAGACCTTGGCGATGTGCTGCATATAGTGAGCTATCTATATAAAGGAGGTCCCGCACCTGATCCGTTCGAAGCCGGAGATGCTGACTGTAATGAAGTAATCGATCTTGGAGATGTGCTCTATCTGGTTAGCTATCTCTACAAAGGAGGACCAGCGCCTTCCTGTTAATGACAAAAAACTCAATCAGACAGGAGGTATCTATGCTAAAACGTAAAATGCTTATTCCACTAATCTGGTTGGCAGTCCTCTTCCTCTCAGCCATGCCCGCCTGGGCAGAGTTGATTGTGGATACCGCTTGGGCAAGAAGATATGATGCGTCTGGAGATTCCAAGGGTTATGCCAGAGACCAAGCCATAGATAATTCTCGCAATGTTTATGTGAGAGGTTCAAGTATACGCTCTGAGGAGGGAAGGGATTATGATACCATGACGTATTCTCTTCAAGACAAAACCCAAGACTGGAAGCTCTACCGGGATGATGAATATGGTTTTGAGATAAAATATCCTCAAAAGCTTATCTCGATTTCCAAAAAGGATGACAAGATAATCATGATTCACTCGATTGAGTGTGAACATCAAGACCCTTGCGATTTTAAGGGGGATGCCCCTCCGTTAAAAAAATTAACTGATTTCAGGGTAAGTTTGAAGCTTTTTAGCAAAAATGTGAAAGAAACAATTATTGCAACTACAAGTGATTATTTTGTTTCTCATATGCTCCTAGACGATACCCTTAAGCTTGTACCGGGGTACGTAGACACAGTCAGCATCGGCACACTAAAAGGGTATCGCGTTGCAAACGGTGTCGAAGGTTGCGGATATTATACCTATTACTTTCCTCTGAATCACGATCACACTTTACTGGTTGAACGTTCTTTTATCACCGAGCTTTTGCCTATAATCAAAGATAGCGAAAAATACTTAGAACTCCCTGGAGTAATTCCACCTGAAAAGGAAGAGAGATTATTTGATCAAATACTCGGCACTCTCAGGTTAAAGGAGAAATAGCGTAGACAAGGTGGCAGCCTACTATATTGGCGTGAGGGAAGAATATTACGATTCAGGTTACTGTCAACTCATTTTACTTGCCCTGGGATGACGTTAATCCAAGAAAAGAATATTTACTTGTCAGAGACCCGGCGGTTCGACTACGTTTATCCTGAACGAAGTTGAAGGGCTCACCACAAGCCGAATCTCTAAGTTACAGGTTCGGTTTATGGTGAGAGACATCGAACCGCTGTTTTATTTCTCACGCTCTATCAAGCAAAATCTTCTTGCTCTCGCAGAAAAAATCCATATATTGATTATGGAGATCAAATTTCCCAGGAAGACTATTCAACGGCAATGATGCTCGGTGCCCATAGAGGCCGTAGAATGTAACTGTGAGGCCATGGTTGACCTTGACGATGTCGTTTACCTGATCAACTACCTGTTCAGGCAGGGCTTGCCTCCGGGCGGCTGTTGAGACCAGAGTTTTCAGAAGACCTGCGTATTCTTAATAGAAGGAGGTCAATAGATGCATGAGAGTAAACATTTAAGACACAGTCTGGCGATTGGAATAATTTCAGCGCTTTCACTCTCTGCTCTGGTACCGACGTCGGCCGCATCCGACATTCTGACGATAGGAGTGAGCGCCGGCCCGTACCAGATTGTCAACAAGGGTGCCGGGCAGACGATTGAGATGGAGGGATTCGGCTATCTGATGGATCCGGGAAAGCCGATGCTTCCTTCCAGGAGCTTCCTGATCGCTCTGCCGCCTGGTGCCAGAGTCCAATCTGTGGAGGTCAAGGGCACCGGCTCGGAGCGGTTGCCAGGCACATACCGAATTATGGCGACGCCACTGACCCGGCCCATGACCGATCTTGGGCAAGGTGAGGAATTCATCGACCGATTACAGCGCCAGTGGGAAGAGAACAACCAAGCCACTTACTCATCCGATCAGGCCTATCCCAGGGAACGGGGAGAACTCAGAGGTTCGGGAACGCTGCGAAAGTACTCATACGCATCAGTCTCCTTCTACCCTTTCAGCTACCATCCCCGATCGGGCCGACTGATATACTACCCAGCGGCGCAGATTAGCGTCGGGTATGAACTGCCCACTCCGGGCACAGAAGAAGCTAGGAAGGTCGAGGAAGTGAATTGGGACAGCCTGGCAGATGAGAGGGCGTCAAGGCTGTTCGTCAATTACGAAAAGATGAACCAGTTGTATCAGCCAACAGGGCCTCGATCCGGCGCCCCATCGCAGACCCACGACTATGTGATCATCACCACCAGCGCCCTTCAGAGCTCTATTATTGCCTCCAATTTCCTGAGTTGGAAGAGCTCATTAGGATACAACGTCAGGATTGTTTTAACCACCGATACGCAGATAGCCGGTCAGGCTGGTGCCGACCTGGCGGAGAAGATCCGCAACTTCCTCAGATATAACTACATTCCCTGGGGCATGGAATATGTCCTTTTAGTAGGCGATCATGCAACCATCCCCATGCGTTACTGTTACCCGGATTCCACCAACCACGTAAATGGTGCTGGCGACCCGTCGTCTTGGCCCTGGAGCGGTGACGTACCCACTGATTATTATTATGCAGATCTGTCCGGTCCCGATGTGACCACCTGGGATTCGGACGGCGATGGTTTCTGCGGCGAATACCGACAGGACAGCCCCGATTTCTTGGCCGACGTCTATGTCGGCCGCATTCCCACCAGCATCGGTGCTCGCGTAACTTACACCCTCAACAAACTGGTTACTTTTGAGCAGGATACCTCAGAGTGGAAACAGCAGGTCTTGCATGCCGGTGCCATAGCCTATTTTGAGAACGAAGACTACAGCGGCCGGGACTTGATCGACGGCGCAACGATCTTGGATTCAATCGAGACTGACATTATGGGCGGTTGGGTCATAAGCCACTACAGCGAGCAAGGAGGCCTGGGAACATCCAACTACGACTGGTCTCCGCTGACCGAAGCCTCCTTTATCGGTGATTGGCGGGACGGCCAGTACGGGATAGTAAACTGGTCCGCTCACGGTTGGTCCAACCGGGTAGCTCGAAAGGTCTGGGCATGGGATGACGGGGACGGCGTTCCGGAATCCAACGAGATGTCGTGGCCCGATATGATCAGCATCTATTCCGACCTCGACGACGATCACCCATCCATCGTCTACGCTATCTCCTGTATGGTGGGCTATCCAGAGCCCAATGCTTGGGGCAACATGGGAATCGACCTTTTGACCAAGCCCTCCTACGGCGCCTCGGTCGGAGTCTTGAGCGGTACTCGGGTGGTCTGGGTATCTAAAGGTGGCGGAGAATTGATGGGTTATGAATTCAATCGCTTCATGATAGATGGTCCTACCGGACCCGAAAGAGTCGGCAACGCCCTTTACGACTCGGAATTCTTCTGTAACCAGAACTACACTTGGAACCACTATTCCGAATACTGGAACATATTTGGCTACAACCTTTATGGCGATCCGTCACTGGTCCGAGAGGGAGTCTCGGGATTCACCTGCGGCGACTGTAACAACGACGGAACAATAGACCTCGGCGATGTGCTCCATCTGACAGCCTATCTCTACAAAAACGGTCCAGCCCCCGATCCCTATAAAGCCGGAGACTGTAACTGTGACGACACCATTGACCTCGGCGATCTGCTCTACCTCGTCGCCTATCTCTACAAAGGAGGACCAGCTCCAGGCTGTTCATGACAATTCATATTCACTTGTCAGAGACCCGGCCGAACCTAGTAAGCTGAGACTCGGCTTCTTTCTTATAGCCGACCTTAGCCAGCTGCATTGTTTTCGCCAGGGGAAGCCCGACCTTGATGAACAGCTCCTTTACCCTCTCCCTGTGCTTTTCAGATAGAGGAGAGCACCTGTGCCTACGCTTGACCTTTTGCCGAACTTAACAGTCTGTAGGATCGACAGCAACCAGCCAGAGAAAGATTTTCCTTGATTTTTTAAATTTTTTAACTATTATAGAGTAGTGTATAACCCATAAAGAACACACGAAATCTGTTCTTACTCTAACCTAAAAGGAGTAAAAAATGAAGAAGTCTGGAAGCGTAGTGGTTTTCTTCATAACGATGATTCTGATAGGCAACGCTATGGTAAGTGCTGACAGTGGAAAAATCAGTGTGCCCATACCTATTGGAACATATGATATTAAACCCACCCAACAAGGACAGGAGGTTGAAGTTGAAAACTTCGGTCGTCTGTTAGTTCCAGGAAAACCAAACTTACCTTCAAAGATCTTCGCCGTAGCAATTCCTCCTGGCGCCCAGGTGGTTGAAATTACCTTTGATATTGGTGAAGGCATAGCACTTCCCGGAACCTATGCAATATCTCCTGCGCCTTTGCCCAGAGTGATCGGCCAGGAGGATCCGCTGTTGTATGAAAGAGATAGACGGATGTATGAGGAAAATTTCAACTCCGCGTATGGAAGTGACGAGCCATACCCGGCTTCGGTGGGAGAGGTTGTTCGAACCTCTGGTTTCAGAAAATATAACCTGGTGGACGTTAGAGTCACGCCGTTCACCTATCGTCCTCTATCCGGCCAATTAACCTATTATCCAGACGTCACCGTCCATATAAATTATACCTATCCTAAAGATTTCTCCTCAGAAGATATTATGATTGATGCCCTTCTGCGGAAAGAAAAAGTCGCAGAAGAGATTATCCTTAATTACCATGAAGCTCAAAATTGGTATCCCAGCCCTAAGGGAGGCAAAAGCACCTATGACTTTGTTATCATCACCCTTGACGCCTTGATTTCATCTGTCACTCCGCTGGTGAACTGGGAGATAAGCAAAGGGAGAAGCGTGAGGGTAGTAACCACCTCCTGGATTAACTCCAACTATACTGGTTACGATCTGGCTGAGAAGATGCGAAACTTTTTAAGAGACATGTACCCCTCAGGTGAATGGGGTATTGAAGATGTACTTTTAGTCGGTCATTACGATGACGTGCCCATGCGCCGCACAGCCCAAAACTTGGGGTATGGAGAACCAGAGACCGACTTCTACTATGCGGAGCTTTCTCTACCTGACAATCAATCTTGGGATGCTGATGAGGATCGCCAGTGGGGTGAGGATTCTGACCCCATTGATTTTTATAATGAGGTAAACGTGGGAAGAATCCCCTGGAGTGATGCTTCAACTGTTTTACACATTTGCGAAAAGTCCGTTGCATATGAACAGAACGATGATCCAACATTCAAAAAGAACATACTTCTTCTGGGAGCTTTCTTCTGGGATAATGACCCTAATCCACGTACCGATAACGCCGTGCTCATGGAAGCCAAGGTTGATCAGACGTGGATGTCTGACTGGACCATGACCCGCATGTATGAGCAGGGCTACTCCACTTACCCCATGGACTACAATCTAACATACAACAATGTTGTTTCGGTCTGGTCATCCGACAAATTTGCCTTTGTGAACTGGGCCGGCCATGGATCACCCACCTCCAGTCATATCTACCATGGTACTGGCGAGGCTTTCGTTTCAACATCCACCTGCCCCAATCTCAACGACGACTATCCCGCAATCTGCTTTGCTGATGCTTGTAGCAATTCGGATACCGACTACCTTAACTTAGGTCAAGCTATGTTACAGCAAGGTGGGGTGGGCTTCGTAGGCGCTACTAAAGTTGCCCTTGGATGTCCAGGCTGGAACGATCCGTATGATGGTTCCAGTCAGTCGTTAGATTATTTCTTCACCACCGGTGTCACTTCAGGAGATTACACTCAGGGAGAGGCACTTCAATGGGCGCTTAGGCAAATGTACATTAACGGGCTATGGTCTTATTTGAAGTACGAAACGTTTGAGTGGGGTGCTTTGTGGGGCAATCCTGATCTGGGGATGACCGCTTCTGCGTCTTTGAGCATCCTTTTACCTGATGGTGTGCCCGAGTACATCGACCCGGGTGTCCCTACCACCATCACGGTTCAGATCAATGAAATCGACGATACTTACATTCCGGGTACGGGTATGTTTCATTATCGTTATGACGGGGGTGGCTATCTTTCCTCGTCTCTTTCGCCTTTAGGAGGAGACCTGTACGAAGCTACATTGCCACCTGCGGAATGCGACGATGAACCAGAATACTATTTTAGTGCCGAGGGAGTCACCTCCGGGGTTATATATAACCCGTATGACGCGCCTGCCACTGTATACTCCTCACTTGTGGGAGAGGTTATCATTTTGTTCGCCGATAACTTCGAAACTGATCTGGGCTGGTCAGTAGAAAACGATCCCTATCTTACTGATGGTGCCTGGGAACGGGGAGTTCCTATTGGCGGTGGCGATCGTGGTGATCCACCGACTGATTTCGATGGTTCGGGTAATTGCTATCTTACCGATAACGTAGATGATAATTCTGATGTCGACGGCGGGATCACCTGGTTAATCTCACCAACTTTGGACCTTAGCATGGCCCCTGATGCCGAAATCCATTATGCCCTGTGGTATACCAACAACTATGGAGCTGATCCCAATAACGACCTGTTTAAAGTCTACGTCTCAAACAACGATGGTGGAAGCTGGACTTTGGTTGAGACAATTGGACCTCAAACCTCTGGCGGCTGGAAAGAAAAAAGCTTTATGGTAAGCGATTTTGTCGCGCCCAACAGCCAGATCAAAGTGCGTTTCGAAGCTTCGGATCTGAATGATGGTTCTGTTGTGGAAGCGGGAATTGATGATTTCCATATTTCTGTCTTTGAGTGTGGTGTTTGTGTTGATTCTGATGGTGACGGTTTTGGAGACCCGGGTCACCCGGAAAATACCTGTCCAGACGATAACTGCCCGACTGTTTACAACCCAAATCAGGCAGATGCTGACAGTGATGGAACAGGTGACGTTTGCGACGTTTGCACCGATACCGACGCCGACAGTTACGGTGATCCCGGCTTCCCTGCCAACACCTGTGATCTTGACAACTGCCCGGATGTTTTCAATCCAGACCAGGAAGACTCGGATGGGGATGCTGCAGGAGATTCTTGCGATAACTGTCTTACCTATTTCAACCCTGACCAGGAGGATACAGACGAGGATGGTGTGGGTGATAGTTGTGATGTCTGCCCCTACCACTCTGAAGATGATTGCTGTAATCCCGTTGGTTCAAATCTCGCACCGGAAATAACTTCCATGGCAGTTGATACAACAACTCCATCCCAAGGTCCCTTTGTCTATATCGCTACTGCCTCTGATCCAAACTGTGACGGAACCGAGCTCACAATAAGTTTCTTTGATATCCCCTTCTGGTGCGCCGTTTCAGGCGATACTTTGTCCGGATTGGTGGGCTGTGATGATGTCGATACTTCCTTCAAAGTAACGGTCTCAGATGGCGATCTGGCTGATACCCTGGAGGTAACTGTAGTGATTGACCATTCAAATGTCGCTCCGTCAATAACACCCATAGGAGATACCGTTCTGGTCGCTTTCCCTGACACCTTTATCTATTATCCCACCATAGTTGACCCGGATGATGAGGTTCACTCGGTTGCGTATTTGGCATATCCGTACTGGTGTTGGGTTCAGAATGATTCAGTCTTCGGCACTGCCCCCGACACTTTGTCCCTGGAAACATTGACCGTGTCAGTGCAGGACTATTGCAATGCTGACACTTTGTCATTTATGGTTCAGACGTATGTTTGCGGAGACGTCAACAGCGATGGGTCAATAGATCTTGGGGATGTACTCTATCTTGTAAACTATCTATATAAAAGCGGCTCTGCCCCTAATCTCTTCCAAGCTGGAGATGTTGACTGTAATGAAGTAATCGACTTAGGAGACGTGCTCCATCTGGTCAATTACCTATATAAGGGAGGATCCCCTCCGGGCCGTTAGTTTTTGTTGCCAAACCTTTTCTCCGAATATACAAAAGCCCCAATCCCGCTAAAAGCGAGGCTGGGGCTTTTCTTTTGTCCAAGGGTATCAAACATGATTATGTCAAGCTAATTGTGTAAATTCGTGTTTAGGCACATCCTGGGATTGATTTAAGACATAAGCTATTAAACCATAAATGATT
>LJUX01000023.1 GCA_001304155.1 candidate division Zixibacteria bacterium SM23_73_3 | reverse complement strand
GCAAATTTCTCGCTGGGACAGCATATCTCCAGATTAGGGATCATATCGGTGGAGACAAAAGCGGAGAAGACAAAGATTAAAGACGGTATTTTCGAACAGAGCTACAATATACGGAGTCTGATCATAAGATCATTGGTGGATACCTTCGACAAATACCCTTTCCCTCATGAGGGGAAATATCACCATCTGTATGTGGAATTAGCCGGTGACATCTTAGGCGGTGATTTAGTTTACCGGAAAGCTTTCACCTCTCTGGAGTCTTATTTCCCCCTACATCGAAGGGTCAACTTTCATCCCAAGGTGGCTGTGGGCATCTCAGATGGAACCGTGCCGGTAAGCGAAAAATTCACCTTGGGGGGATGCGATAATTTCTATGGATTGTTTGCGGAGGAGTTCAAAGGGGATAAGATGTTTCTGGGGAGTTTGGGTTTGCGATTTAAATTTTTTCACCGATTGTACTGGACCTTGCGGTACGATATGGGCGAGGTATGGACAGAGCTGGAAAGCATCAAGCTGAATAATCTAAAACATGGCTTTGGCAGCAGTTTAGCTCTGGATACGCCTCTGGGTCCTTTGGAATTTGCTTATGGCGTAGCCACAAATCCTATGGATTCTGCGGACAAATGGGATAAATTCTATTTTAAGTTCGGCTTTGATTTTTAGAAAGCTGAAATGAGGATGCCGATACCTAACTTAGGTAAGGAGGAAAAGTCATGTATGATTATCCAGTCAATTACAGTGTGGATTATCCAGAGAAGTCGTCACGGCTTTTGGTGTTAGCCCGGATATTTTTAGGATGGCTTTACATTGGCGTCCCGCATGGTCTATTCTGTTTGGGATATTCAATTGTAGCTTTTTTTGTTGTGATTCTCTCATTCTTTGCTATATTGATAAACGGGCATTTTCCATTGGGCTGGTTTGATTTCTTGATCAGATATAGCCGGTATGTCAACCGAGTTGTAGCTTATTGTAGCGGTATGACAGACAAATACCCGCCATTCAGCGGAAGAAGATGATTTGAGAAAATGAATAGGTTTTGAAATCAATAAGGGAGAAGCGAAATTCTGGAGGGTATGAGAGATGATGAAAAAAGCACTGATCTTTATGGCAATATTCTCACTGGCAATTTTCAATTGTTCCAAAAAGACCACGACCAATAACTATTATACCTATCCTAAGGAAGGAGCTATCGTTGGGATTGTGCATCCTTCTGAATCGCAAGCGGTGGTCACCGCCTATCTGGGGATCCCCATAGCATCAACCCAGATCGATGCAAACGGTTATTTCGAGTTGTCAGGACTGCCTTTGGGCACCTACTCACTCCTGGTGCAAGCCGATGGATACCATGACTATCTGTCCAGTCCCAATATACCTGTAACAGGAGATGTGACCGCCTCTGTGGATACCATTTTCCTGATTTCGGTGCACGACTTGATTTCCTCAGTTTACCCCCAGGATGGTGCACAGGGGATAAAAACTGATGAGCCAATTAGAGTCATCTTTAGAACACGGATGAACAGAGAAAGCCTCGAGTCTGCTTTTAATGTGGAGCCAACAGTGGAGGGCAGTTTTTTCTGGTACGACCGTGTCAAGGGTGGAATGGATGAGGTTCTGTTTATGCCCAGCACCAAGTGGGCAAACAATACACTCTATCAAGTGACCATCGACACGTCTGCCTCAGATTCACAAGGTATTAAATTGTTGGAACCGTATCAGTTTTCGTTCACCACTCAACCGCTTGGGATTTTGTATACCTCCCCTCCTCCCAACTATGCATGGGTTCCCCCTAATACCGAAATTCGCATCAGATTCAATTCTGACATGGATATCCATTCGGCAAACTCAGCCTTTCAGTTGATGGATCTTGAAATTTGTCAAAAGTACTTACATCGTAAGAATCGAAACCACTGCTTCTGATGTTCAGGGAGGTAGATTGCCTGAGCCATACCAATTTTTCTTCAGCACACAGCCAATCCTAATCACCGATACCTGGCCCAACCACAAAGAGACCTGGGTTTCTCCCTCAGCAACCATAAGAATAATATTCAACACTGATATGGACATGGAGTCGGTGAATTCTGCTTTCCAGATGGTGGACTCTGAAGAAAATGATGTAAAGGGAGCTTTTGTCTGGCCCTACGCTCACCGGGTAGAGTTTCAACCCGATTCCAGTCTGGCTAACGATAAAACTTATACTGTAACGATCGATGCAACCGCCAAAGATATGCACGGCAGCAACATGGATGAACCCTTTAGTTTCTGGTTCAAAACTCGCCCAGAGTAACTGTTCAGAAAAAAGAGAGCAGAGGGAGAGGTCTACTCTTGATTCCCAGCCGACTACAACCGAACGAGTGGTTGCCCTGTTAACATTCGGTTTGTAAAACCGGCTGAGCTTTCTGCGAATTGGCGGAGCAATGTGGCTAATAGAACGGCTCCAAAATAACATTATATTTTAGCCTGCCATTGCCAGGTTTGTCCCGAGAAGTAGGGCGATTCATGTGGAACATCCCGCCAGAGGCGGGGAATCGCCCCTACCCAAAGCCTTTGGCAGGACCCGCAATGACAAAATATTGCAACATTATTCAGGAAACGATGTATTAGCTTCACATCTGTTCATCTAACCTCACAATTAGGTTAATCTAAATTCCGTATAAAGAACTCGACCTTTTTGATGTTGACACTCAAAATATTGCCGTATATATTCGGTAGAGTTGACGTATATATTCGGTAGAGTTGAAGATTTTTCAAAAAGAACCAAAAATCCTACGGGATTTGTGATAATATTCAGTCATAAGCCGACTTACTTTATGGTTGTCGTATACTCTTCTATAAGACTTGAGATTCTGTAAGAGGGAAGAAAGACAAAGATGGCTAAGCAGGATTATTATGAAGTGTTGGGGCTAAGCCGGGACGCCACGGAGGATGATGTAAAGAAGGCATATCGTCGGCTGGCGCTTAAATATCATCCCGACAAAAACCCCGGCAGCAAAGAGGCGGAGGAGAAATTCAAGGAAGCCACCGAAGCGTATGAGGTTTTGAAAGACCCTCAGAAGAGATCAACCTATGACCGATTTGGACACGCCGGCCTCTCCGGCGCAGAAGGATTTGGGGGATTTGATTTCACCAGCTTCGATCTTTCTGATGCCTTGCGTGCTTTCATGCGAGATTTCGGAAGCTTCGGAAGCATTTTTGATGAATTCTTTGGCACCACCTCAAGGGGAACCCGCCGGAGCTATCAAAAGGGGCAGGATTTACAGATAAGGCTCAAACTCACCTTAGAAGAGATCGCCACCGGAGTGGAAAAGAAAATAAAACTGAAAAAATTGCAGAGGTGCGAGGAATGCAATGGAACTGGGGCTGAAAGGGGGAGTTCTAAAAAGGTATGCCCCAAATGCCAGGGATCCGGTCAGATAAGGCGAGTATCTCGTTCCCTCTTCGGACAGTTTGTTAACGTCACCACCTGCGATTATTGCAACGGCGAAGGGATGGTTGTCGATAGACCCTGTCCGGTGTGTGGAGGAGATGGACGGGTGAAGGGAAGTTCCACCATTTCTGTGAAGATTCCCCCGGGCGTGACCACCGGAAATTACATCCAAATGCGTAGCGCAGGAGATGCAGGACCCCGGGGAGGTCCTGCCGGGGATGTAATCGTGTTTATCCAAGAAAAGGAACATCCGAATTTCCAAAGACGGGGAGATGATATTGTGCATGAGACCCTGATCAGCTTTGCCCAAGCCGCATTAGGGGATGAGGTCACAATTCCAACTTTGGATGGCAACATGAATCTGAAAATTCCGTCCGGAACCCAGTCGGGAAAGATATTCAAATTAAAGGGAAGAGGAATTCCACGCCTGCACGGCTACGGAAGAGGAGATGAGCTGATCAGAGTTTTGGTGTGGGTCCCCACCCGCTTAACCTCAGAGGAGAAGAAACTTCTAAAGGAGCTGGCTTCCAAGGAAAACATGAAGCCACCCGAAGGAGATAAAAGCTTCTTTGAGAAATTGAGAGGGACTCTGGGATTTTAAGCAGTTGGCAGTTACCTCTACTGAATTGTTGACGGACTCGTCCTGACTTCGTCCCGAAGGACTCAGTCCGAGGGAGGGCTTGACCTGAAGGATTGGACGGATAAAGCGGATAAGGTCTTTCTTTACTTTCTGAGGCTCTGGTGATAGTCTCAAGATTCCGCCAAAGGCAGGGGAATTCCCGAAGCTAACGGGCATGGGCATTTTCCAAATACCGATGCATCAAGAACCCATAAATAGATGTAGCGGAAAGCTTCAGCTTTCCATTAACCCAACAAACCTGAAGGTTTGCAATCCAATTTAGAATGATCACCAACTTTTATGTAAATCCTGAGAATGTGGGCAAAGATAGCCTAAAGATAATGGGAGAAGAGGCAAAACATATTCTGACAGTTTTACGCCACGGTTCCGGGGATGTCATCGATGTGGTGGATGGCTGTGGCACAAAATATAAAGTCAGAATTGAAGAAATCTCCCGGGACTTTCTGGAAGGAAAGATTCTTTCCCGCGCTGAAAAGGAAAATGAACCCAACTGCCATCTCACCTTAGCTCAAGCAGTCTGCCGAAAGGAGAGGATGGATTTTTTGATAGAGAAGGCAACTGAGATCGGGGTTTTCTCCATCATTCCTATCCAAACTGAAAGAAGCTTGATCAAAGTTGGCGGAATCTCAAGCCAGAAAAAGAAAACTGATCGGTGGAAAAGACTGGCCATCGCCAGCATGAAACAATCGCTCAGAACCGTATTGCTGGAAATACAAGATATAATCGAATTTGAACAACTGCTTTCAAAAATCAAAAATTTCGATCTGTGTTTGATCGCCAGTCTAACTGAAGATTCGAAAAGCATAAAAGAATGTGAACAGCTAAAGAGGGGCGTGAAAAACATCCTTCTCATGGTTGGTCCCGAAGCCGGTTTTACCGAGGAGGAACTTTCTAAAGCCAAAGCGCAGGGAGCCATTCCCATAAGTTTAGGCTCAAGAAGGCTCCGCACCGAGACCGCCGGAGTGCTCTTCTCATCTTTAGTCCTCCACCGACTGGACGATTTAGGGTAAAGACAAACTGTCTCGTTCTTATCTTTTTAAAATCCTCCTGTTGGGGGCAGGGGTTCCACCCCTGCCCCAACCATGAGTAAAGCTGAAGCTTTACACTCCAGAATAGATTTTGCCTAAGCAAGGATACAACCTCTTAATTTACCCCTTTGTTCTTGTCAATATCCCCTCTACCAAGCCGATAATAAAGTAAGGTTTGCCTTTCCTTTAGGCGTCTTTCAATCTTTGATCATTCGAGGATATCCTGATGGCTAAACTTACCACATTTGGAAAAGAGCATCTTGTTTTTGTAGCCCGAATCCTCTTCTCCTTTGTTTTCTTTAGCTTCCTTTTGGTGATTGATTTTGCCATTCATCTCAAGCTGATTTCTGTTTTTTTATTCATACTCCTCGTGGGAGGATACGCTTTTTTGAGTTTTTCCAAACAACGACAAAGATGTAACTTCTTGGTTCAAGCGCAAAAACATAATTCCCAAAAACTTGAAAGACTATATGGGCTGTCTGGGGAACTCTCCAAGACTTCATTTATCCGCGATAAATTGACAGAGACCACACCTACACTGACAAACTTTTTTGGAGAATATTTTCAGTCGAATAGATTCTTGCTCTTTGTGAAAAAAGGGAACGTGTATCAGGTGCTGGCAGCCCATAATGTAACTTTGCCTAAGCGGAGCAGAGTGAGCATTAAATCCAAAAGCGAATTTATTTCCTGGTTGAAATCTGCAGACGGATTGAAAGATTTAAAATTTATGCAAACCACCAAAGTCCCTTCCTCCTTAAGGTCCTTGCAAAAAGAATATCAGTTTGACCGTCTCATCCCTCTTTTGACTGAATCAAATCTTTGGGGATTTGTAATATTGAAAACCGACGAGAAATCGACGTCTCAAATCCCATCTCAAGTAGAACCCCTCTTGGATGAAAAATTGCCCCTTTTTGTACTTAATCAGATTGCCCTGAACTTAGAAAAAGAAAGCATTTCAAATAAACTCAAGGAGATTGAAAAAAAGTCTAACACAAACGCAAAACAGACTGGGATTGATTTGTCGGTTTTAAACAGAGATCTAAAAAGAAAGATCTTCGACCTGAATGCGGTTTTGGGAATGGCCCAAAACATTTATTCCGTTATGGAAGAGGAAGGGCTCTTTTCAACCTTAGCCCGAATGATGCAGGATCATTTGGGGGCAAAGTCCGTGTTCCTGATGTTTCCTAACAAAGAGAACGGAGACATCGTGGGAAAATATTTTTATGGTGCCCATACTTCCGATATATTTGGAAAAGAGAGCCTCTCTGAGCTAAGAATAGAAAAGGGGAAAGCTCTGTATAATTGGATCAAAAATGAGAAGCAGATCTGGCATCTTTACACCATGCAGAGGATCTCCCATGAAGAGGAACTTCTTAAGGCATTGTTAGCTTCTGGTTTTCAGATCGGCGCCAAGCTTGCGTTCTCAGGGGATAGTTTCGGGATAGTCTTTCTGGGGGAAAAGACGGATGGGGCTAAATACAGGCAGATAGATTTAGAAATTCTGGCGATTCTGGTCGATATGGGGGTGATCACTTACCAGAATATCAGACACTTCAAAAGCATCGAAGAGCTTTCCTACACCGACAGCATAACCGGACTTTATAACTATCGTTACTTTTATAAACGACTGACCGAAGAGACATTTCGTGCAAAAAGGTTTGGCCGAAAACTGGCTTTGGTCATCTTCGATATCGATGATTTCAAAATCTACAACGATACCTACGGACACCAGGCAGGGGATCAACTGCTCAAACAGTTGGGCGAGCTTCTCACCCGCACGGTTAGGTCGATTGACGTGGTCTCCCGATACGGGGGAGAGGAGTTCTGTGTGATCATGCCGGAGTCCGATCAACAGGAGTGTTTGAAGTTTGCAGAAAGACTCCGTAAAAATATCATGAACTTTCCCTTCAAGGATGAACATCTAAAACAGGAGCACAACATCACCGTAAGTTTGGGCGGGGCTATTTATCCTTATGATGCCCGCTCGGTGGATCGTCTTATCTATTGCGCTGACATGGCTCTTCTGAAAGCAAAAAGCACGGGCAAAAACAGGTCGGTTTTGTATCAAGAAAAATTGGTTGCCGTAAACCACTCAGTTTGAGCAGATTTTTGAAAACCATCTTTCAAATTTAAGGAAAAACCTTCAGTGCCGCTTTTCGTCGGGAAAAACGCCAGATCCTAACTTAAGTTAGGTTCTGGCGTTCTGTGACTTAAAGTCCCGTCGTTACCACAATCGAAAATGTTTTCTTTGTTCGAGACAAGCCCTTCAAGATGAACTCCAACGCTGAATTCTGAGGAGGCGGGCGGGATTGTATCCCGAACCTCTTCCGTAGGGGCGATGCTCTGTCATCGCCCTAAGGTTTGGGCGGACACAGAAGTCTGCCCCAACGCGCTGAACTTTTGCGAATTGTAACCTAAAGCTGGGTCACAAAGAATTTGCAATTTTTGATTGTAAATTTTTATTTTTTGCTTAAATTTTAGATGGAATAACTTTATTATTGGCAATAAAAACTCTGGAGGTCTGAAAAAGGACATGAGAACCATCCTCACCACATTACGGCCCCAACAATGGGTTAAGAATTTTGTTCTTTTTGCCGGCTTGATCTTCTCTCAAAACTTGGGTAGGCTGGATCTGATTTTAGAAACCTTAGCTGGCTTTGCTCTTTTCTGTCTTCTCTCCTCCAGTGCATACATTTTTAATGATATCCTGGATGTGGAGAGCGATAGAAAGCATCCCTTAAAATCTGCTCGTCCCATTGCCAAAGGGGAGTTCAAAATCTCTACAGCCATATTCCTTTTTATCATCCTTGCCCTGATCTCTTTGGGTCTTTCGGTCAGCTTAAGTCCCCTGTTTGCCTTAACCGCCCTGATTTACTTTATTCTGAACTTACTTTATTCCTTGTATCTTAAACATGTGGTGATAATAGACGTGATGTGCATTGCTTTGGGCTTTGTTATCCGGGCGGTGGCAGGAGCAGTTTTAATCGGGGTGGAGATATCTGCCTGGCTGGTGGTCTGCACTACGCTTTTGGCACTGTTTTTGGGCTTCGGCAAAAGAAGACATGAGCTTCTTCTGTTGGAGACTCAAGCGTCAGATCACAGAAAAATCCTTTCTGAATATAGCCCTTATTTTCTGGATCAGATGATCTCGGTGGTGACCGCCTCTACCGTGGTGGCTTATGCTTTCTACACCCTTTCCCCCGAGGTGGAGACAAAATTGGGCACCGGTCACATGGAGTTGACCATTCCTTTCGTATTATATGGAGTGTTTCGGTACCTTTATCTTATTCATCAGAGGGAAGGAGGCGGAAGCCCAACCAGAATGCTTTTAAACGACAAGCCCATTCTGGTAAATGTTCTCCTCTGGCTTTTGGCAGTGATTTTAATCGTCTATGTATTTTGAGAATATTTAGTATCATGGAGGCTTAATGAATGAGCCAAGTGGTTTCCGAATAGAAGACGGCGAGCGACTCGTATTGTCAACCAACCCATTTAGGTTCCAATATAGGGATGCTGTGTTCTTCCAAGAAGCGGCCGAAAAGGCTGTCAAGACACCTTTGGAACCTTGTTATGCTCGAAATTCCGTCCTGTTATTTGTTCTGGCGATGGAGGCTCTTATTAATAGAGTGCTCGATCGTCACATTCGTATGGACTTTCCGGCTTTCCTAAGAGAAAAATTTCTTGATCTTCCGTTGGACATGAAATGGTATATGGCACCGTTATGGTGTAGCGGTGATACAAAACCATCAACCTACGAAATTGATAAAGAACCATTTCAATCGTTTCGGGAACTGATAAAAATCCGGAACTGGTACGTTCACGCCAAGCCTGAGCGAAAACCAATGAAAGTGATTTCTGCCCAAAGAGGCATTGTTGATTACACCGATCTGAACAATCTTACTTGGCCTCAGACCAAAATACCGAAGGATTTGAACCCATTTGACAAAAAATGCGCATCCAAAGCAAAACAGGTCGTGGACGAAATGATTTCCTTGTTGGACCAGTTCTTAGGCGGAAAGATCAAGAAAGATGATTGGTGGCTAACTGAAACAATAGACAAGCATCCCCAAAAAAGTACGCAAGCATGAGTTGTTAGGAGGTTTCGTGGCAAAATCGAAAGTGGCGGTGGCAAAGACGTCGCCTGAGACTGTCCTGGAAGATTATCATAACCTTTTAAGGTTAGCTGAGGTGGAGAGTTTTCTTGCCAAGGATAAGGTTACCATCCTGAAGGATAATATCTCCTGGCACTATCCTTTTCCCGGAGCCAACACCACCCCCTGGCAACTGGAGGGAACCATCCAGAGTCTTAAGAAGCTGGGATTTGGACAAGTTGTGGCAGTGGAGAATGAAACCGTGGTTACCAACGCGCCCAAAGGTGACAGGCTTAACAAGTATTCCGGGATTTTCAAAAAGCATGACATCGAGGTGAAGTTCAATTTCTCTAATGATTTCAAATGGGTGAAATTTGAACCAAAAGGAGAGCTTTTAGCATTACCCAAAATCTACAAACATGGAATTTACCTACCTGAGTTTTTCTTTGATAAAAACATCCTGCACCTGCCCACCTTGAAATGTCATATCTACACCACCACCACCGGAGCAATGAAGAATGCCTTTGGTGGGCTTTTGACCACCAAAAGACACTACACCCATACCTGGATTCACGAAACTTTGGTTGATCTTCTGACCATCCAGAAGAAGATTCATTCAGGTGTATTTGCAGTGATGGACGGAACCACCGCCGGAAACGGACCCGGTCCACGCACCATGAAGCCGGAAATAAAAGACTTCATCTTGGCTTCAGCTGATTCGGTAGCCATTGATGCGGTGGCCGCAAAGATGATGGGCTTTGATCCCATGAGCATAAAATACATTCGTCTGGCTCACGAACGGGGTCTGGGAAAAGGAAAGATAGAGGAGATAGAAGTTCTGGGAGAGGATATTTCCCAAGTGAATTTCGGCTTCAGCGTGGGGGATAACATGGCAAGCCGGGTGGGGGATCTTCTGTGGTTTTCCCCATTACGCATCTTTCAAAGACTATTTTTCCGCACTCCCTTAGTATATATCTTCGTCTTCGGCTCCGCCTTCTATCATGACCGCTTCTGGTGGCCGGTCAAAGGCAAAAAAGTCTTCAAAGAGTGGTCTGAGACCAAGTGGGGGAAGTTGTTCCAAAGATACTAACACCGCATGCAATGGTTCGGGCGGAGGTTTATTCCCCACCCGAACAGGGTGAGAACGAGTGGGGGAAACTCTTCCAAACATATTAATTCTCTTTAAGCTGATATCTTGCCTTCTGGTGTATTTTTGACTTATTACAAAGAGAAAAACACTTTGAATCTTCCCTAAATCGCCTCCTTGGGAGGAAGGGGACTTTGTCTCTTCCCTTTCCTTTTTAAGGAGATTCATATAAATGCTTCGCAGGGTCAGGGTGAAGTTACCGATCACCTTCGCCGTATCAGCAATCCTCGTAGGATCTCTTCTGTATCCGTGACATAGGCGAATCCAAAGGCTAAGTTTTTGAGCGTAGCTAAGTGCAATTCCTCGTTTATTGATCCGGTGGCGTCCATGAGAAAGAAAACCCGATAGTCTCTAAAATAAGCCTCGCGTGCTGTGGATTCACAACATAAGTTAGTCATCACTCCGGTAATTATCAAATCGGTTATCTTCAAACATCTGAGAACTATCTCTAAATCGGTATTATAAAAAGCGCTGTATCGGTGTTTTGCTATTATCTTCTCTTCAGGCAACGGAGCTATATCTGGATGAAGCTCCGCCTCTTTGGTATTCTCCATGATCATCCCTTCCCACCACCAGGCTAAAATTCCCCCATCTAACTCTTTGTTTTTGTGCACATGGGCGGTGTAGATCACCGGGAGCCCTCTCCTTCTGAACGACTTTATTAACTTAGTTACGTTCGGCAATATGGCTAATCCTCCCGGGGTGAAGGTGGGGCTTTCAGGATCAAGAAAGAAATTTTGCATATCCACCACCAGCAGGCAGGAGCTTTTGAATTTGGGTTTCATCCGGTGAACGTTGTAGGGCGCGATCTCTTTTTTCCAGGCTTTTGCTTTAATTTTGAGGCTGGATGGTGTGACGTAGTATTCATCGTTCATCTCCTCCTCCTTTTTAAGATAGCAAGGTTAAAGGGATAAAAGTTATTTAGCACTCTTCTTTCCACGTAGAAATAAACCCACCACCTGTTTGCGGGCAAAAAGTATCCACAACACCAAAGGCAAGGTCGCACTGAAAAGGTATAAAGGGACGCTCAGCTTCTCGTATGCCTGTGACGGGACACCGTATTCATCATACAAAAAATAAACGGCTCCGGTCAGAATCATGTGCCAGACGATCAAAATCCAAAGCCCCCATCCTAATCGGGACAATTTAGTTTTCAATTTGAATTCTTTGGTGATTAGCATTAAAGAGACGAACGGAATCAAATTATTGAAGATGTCCACCGGGAAAGGGAAACCATGTATGTGAAAACCAGCTATCTTTATCAGAAGAAAGCTGAGAACGTGATTCAAGAAAACCAGATACCAATCCTGTCCCTTCAAGTGCCAGACAACAAACAGAGGGGCAGAAATCAAAATAAACTTAACGATGAACACCCACAGCTTTTCTTTCATAATGCACCACTTTCTCAATCCATAGAACCCACACGGTGACGATTATCAAAATCATAGCCACCTGCCAGAAATACATGTGCAAAAAGTCGAAGGTTTGGGGAGACCAGTTACCCATCATGGTGATGAATATCATTCTGATTACGTTGATCACATAAAGAGATGGGATCCCTAAGCCTGCTCCGATCAATTTCTTTTTCCAGCCGGCAGGATAGGCTATCATGGCGGCAAGGAAGATGAGCATCTCGTAAAGTCCAGTGCATTCCCCCACCACCTCGATAGAGAAGTTGGGGAGGGAAACAATGCGTCCACTTACTCTAACGGTCAGCCCAAATAGCTTTAGAAAAAAGCCAGTGACATCCGCTGTCGCCACCATCAGCCAGGTGAGCTGGGGATTGAACCTGTCGCTTAAGAAGGGAAAGGTGGTGGTGAGAATAATTAGGAGCCCCAAAAAGATCAGGCAAAATCTGACGATTGCCTTATAGGATTTTGGCTTGGTTTTGGCTGACGGGGTTTTCCCTTTTTTACCTCTATTTCTTTTCTTCATTGGAGTTTGATCATCGGTGAAAAAAAACTTCACAAACTCAAGCAGGTCAAGGTTTGCAGAGTGAGTTAAACTTAACCTCCCTTTAAGTGTTTATAACTATAATTCATTACGCCGTATTTGGCAAGCTGGTTTTTTAGATTTGAGCACAGGTTTGGCAACTTTTGTGGGTCTTGTGCTCAAAATACTAAGCCCCTTTCGGACTTTCCAAAAGGGGCTTTGTGCCTCCCCTCTGACTAAGTTCTACCATCTTTGCCTTCGGGCGAACTTATGCTGACACCATTGCTTTCTTTCTCCTCAACATGATGAAGACCCCGCTCCCGACTATCAAAACCATCAAAATGATCACTCCCAATTGAGTCAAAGTGGGTATCCCCCGAGCGGTTATCAGTCCTGCGACCGAGTCCGGCTCTGCTTCCGTATTGACCACCCAGTAGTTCCAATGTTCATAACGCAGATTAAATGGTCCTACAGTTTCCTCATAATCTCCCGACACACCTCCTAGGCGAAACTGCCCGATTGGAGCAGGACCCCTTACCCAGAAATCACATGAGAGGCTTGTGTGAAATCTAACAAAATCACCATCGTTAATAATTAAATGTCCTGGCTTGGGATCAGGAGTGTATGGTGGGCAGGGTCCACCTATATCGACGTCATGAGTAACTTGCCCGTAAACAAAAAATCCATTTGCGAATAATAATAGCAAAAAAATCACAAGACTAACTGATATCTTTTTCATTGATTTATCCTCCTGTTGCACAGTAAGGTTATCAAGTTAAAAACCTATTTACTTCTGATTGAAGATACAGACCATTATCCATCCTGATTCTGATCAAGCAAGTTCTCTGGGTGGTCTGCATCTTCTCCGAGATGTATCAATCCTTTTACAGCCGGACTTTCACACATACAGTTTTGGGGATGAGAGGTGGGACCCGGCCCTCCGGCACTAAGTAAACTTTTTCGGCGAAAAGATTCCAAGTAAAGAAAATGTCCCATGTCCTTTCATCTTCGGCGACTGACTTTCCTCTGGACCTTCTCACCTCAAGGGTCTTTACAATTGCCATAATCAACAAGGAATTAAAAAGAACGATAATAGCCGAGACCGCCAGAAAACCGAAAAGGCCAACCAGGCTGTGGAAGAACGGATGAGAAAATTCTGCTCTCCCTAAAAACCCACCAACAAATCCCAGTTTCATCAACCCCATTTCCAAGTCGACCCAGAGCAGCGCAACAATGGAAGGATTGAATCCCCAACGCTCTCGTGCCCACCCGACTGACCAGCCGAACAGGGCAAAAAGTGCTGTGCCGGAAAGCAGCTTAAGCACGGAAGCAAGGGGAGAAATCATCAGCGAATTCGCCAACAAAGCGCCGAAGAAGGAAAGTCCAAAAAGGAATCCCAGCCGCAAGGACTCGCCTGGTGTAGCTTTGATAATCCTATAAAGGAACGGGGTTAAAGCGAAGAAAGAAACATACCACCAGTGAGGAAAGAAGTTAGCTACCAGCAACAGAAGCGCGGATGACCCGGCGAAGATGAAACTCTCAGCCCAGGTTGCGTGGGGTGGCTTACAAAAGGACAGCTCTGAGGCTGGCATACCGATTACAATCTTTGGATGGCATTCGGGGTGTTCAAACGGTCGGGGCACACCTGTTCCTTTAGTATGCTCAACCAAAAGGGGAAGCCACCTACTGCCTGTTGTCCGCTCCTCTCCAATGGGTCCTGAGGACCAACAAGCGAAATCCATGAAAATTACTCTCCTGCACTTTTGTACAATTGGAGCAACTCTGTTGCCGAGGGCAGGCGCAAGCCACCAACTTATATCCGATATCTCTTTAACAAACAGATAGTTAAGACTATTTAAATTTTATGAAAGGAAGGAAAAGAACAAGAGCGTATCTGAAGCTACGTGTAACTTCTTGTGATACATTAATAAATCCCTTCCCTGCCACAACCCCTACTTCGTAATTTCTAAACTCCCTAAAATGATTCAAGTATTAGTGATATAAGCCTTGACTTTATAATGTCAAGCTTTTTTTTGAAAAAAAGGTACATTTGATCGAATCTATTCCATATCATTTCAGTCCTCTACCTACTAGTTATAAGCCGATACTACAATCCTTCGATCCAGTTCGTTAGGTATTTTGAGGCAACCCTATAAAAAGGCCTATTAATATCTGTTATGAGCTATCCTTAGATATGGAATCGTAAGTAGATTATGAAGATTATTAGGAATCTATGGGGGATTTTGGTTTTTTTATTTCGGAAGTGCAAAAAATTCTGAAAATTTTACTTGACATAGAAATTTTATAGGTTATTTTACCATTGACAGTTGTGAGGGGAATACTGTCACCTGAGAGTTTGTAAAATCTTCCCCTATAATTATTTTAGAACGATTTTGCTTTAATTTGCTTTAAACGGAAGGGAGCTGTTTTTTGTTACCGATAGAGGATGACAAAAAGGGTATATCTTCTTTGAATTCTACCTCTATCATAACTGTCTATAGTTGCAGGCAGTTTCTCAAAAATTGCCCCTCCCTAGTATTACATTCAAAACTCTGAAAAAACATAAAATAGTAAAGGAGGTAAGCTAAAATGAGGATTAGAGTTGTGGTGGTTGGGGTGGGCTTGCTGATGTTCATTCTTTTCTCAGTTAACTGCAGCCAGGCTATAGACCGTCCCAAGTTGGATCCCAAAGATAATATTCATTCTATGACCTGTCCCGGTGAGCATCCCTGGCAACATGATGATTCACCAGGAGATGGGGGTAGTTCGGATAACACCTTGGTCTATGTAGTGACCTTGCCGGTGTTTAGCAGCATAAAGACCATCCAATTGATCTGGACCCCTCAGGGCATTGGAAGCGCAGATAAGGGATCGGCAGATAAGCGCTTCTAAGAGATGAATGGCATTTTAAAGGAAAGAAATGACCGATTCTTCAAAAGGTGCCAGTCAGATCATACAATTTGATCTGATAGAATCTTTACTTAAAGAGAATAAATTTAAAGAGGCTTTGGCAGAAATCAGAGAGCAGGAGGTCTGCAAGGACGCGGATCTATTCTCCTGCCAGTGGGGTTGGCTGTCTCATTTAGCATCCAAAGCTCTCCAGGGGTTGGGCAGGTGTGAAGAGGCAAAAGACAGAGCCCAGCAGGCTTTGGGGTTGTCCAAAAACACCCCATACAATGGGAAACTTGCTCAAATTCAATTCAACCTTGGTATCATATATTCTGACCTGGGGGACTTGAGAAATTCGGAACTACAGTTCATAGATGCGGCTTCCACTTACAGAAGAGTAGAAGATAAAAAAGGTATCATTAGAACCTATAATGAACTTTCCCGCATTTGTTTTATCAAAGCAAGGTATGATACGGCAATTGAATATCTTAATGGTGGAGTGGAATATTGTGAAGAGATCAAAGATCGGAGATTGGCTGCCACCATGCTTGGAAATTTGGGCACCGTGTATATGATCACCGATAGGTGGGATAAAGCTCAAAAGAATTTGCTGAAGAGTCTGAAGCTTAACAAGATATGCAAAAACGAAAGTAACGTTTGCCGCTGTTATCTATCGCTGGGCTATCTGTCAATTTTGCTTCGGGAATTTTCAAAGGGAGAGGAGTATCTCCAAAGGGCTTACCGCATCATTCATAACAACAGCTTTGCCCGGGAGGCAGCCATTTATCACGAATATTCAGGAGAGTTGGCCTTTACTCAGGGTGATCTGGAGAGTGCTCACCAACATTATCTTGAAGCAATCAAGTTGGGAGAAAATATCGCACCAAAAAGCGCCATCGTCAGCCAGGCATATCGACTTTTGGCAGATATTCAGACGGAAAGGGAAGAATACCAGGAGGCTTTGATCTCCTGTGAAAAGTCTCTCTTGGTTTCAAAAGACATCGGGGAAAGATTGGAGGAAGCTGTAGCATATCGAACCCTGGGTCGGCTTTATAGCTTGAATGGTCACCCGGCTGAGGTAAAGGAAAATTTCGCCCAAGCCACTCGCATGTTGGAAGAGATCGGATCAAATTTTGAGCTGGCAAAGACCTATCTGGATATGGGCAAATGCGACAATTTCAGCTTCTGGGAAAAGATGAAATTCCTGGGCAGGGCAGAAGATATAGTTTCCCAGCTGACCGTCCCATATTATCTGGCTAAGGTTCATGCCACCTTTGCTCAACTCTTCTTCCAGCATGACAAATTTACCGAAGCAAAAGAATTCCTCAACAAAGCCAGATGCGTATTTGAGCAATTGGACGAGAAAGAGGATCTGGTTTCACTTTCTGGTTTAGAAAAGAAGATTAAAGGTTATCACCCTTCAAGCCAGTCCATCTCTGTAAATTCTTCCGCCGGCTTCTCCTTAGATAGTTTCATTACCAGGAACAGAGTAGTTTTAGAGATATTGGAAAATATTCGACAATTAAAGGACTTAGACATAACCATCTTGCTGGAGGGGGAGACAGGGACGGGAAAGGATCTTTTGGCTAAGGTGATTCACCATATCAGCAATCGCAGGAATCATAAATTTGTGGTGGTTAATTGTGCCGCCCTGCCGGTGACTCTTTTGGAAAGCGAGCTTTTCGGCCACAAAAGGGGCGCTTTCACCGACGCTGTTGCCGACAAAAAGGGACTTTTGGATGAGGCTACTGGAGGGATCGTATATCTGGATGAGATCGCCGAGGTCCCTCTACCTGTTCAGGTCAAGCTCTTAAGAGCCATTGAGGAAAAGGAGATAGTGTCAATAGGTGGAGTGAAACCGCGAAAAGTTGATTTCAGGGTAATAGTTGCCACCAATAAGGACTTAGATGAACTGGTGAAAGAAGGAAAATTCCGTAGCGACCTGTTCTACCGCCTGAACGTGATGAGATTTAAGCTCCCCCCCTTAAGGGAGAGGAAAGAGGATATACCCCTTCTGGTGGAATATTTTCTTAAGGAATACTCTGCTAACGGGATGAGGCAGAGTTCCGCAGATGACGACAGCAATTCCTCATCAGCGGTTCCAACCCTCGACCCCAAGATAATGGATTTGTTTTTGAACTACGACTGGCCTGGAAATGTAAGAGAGCTGGAGAATGACATTAAAAGACTGTTGATCTCCTCAAGAGGTCAGGAGAGAATTCCCTTTGAGGTCTTAGCCTCAAGCCTGGAGAAATTTGTCAACGGTAAATCTCCCCAGCCCTTCTCTCTTTTGGATCAAAAAGCCAAATTAGAAAAGGACGAGATAGAAAAAGCTTTAGCCAAAGCTAATGGTGTCAAAACCAAGGCTGCCCGGCTCCTGAACATAGATGAAGCTTTGCTCAGGTATAAGATTAAAAGATATAACATTGCCTTTCCCGCATAAACATTGAGTGTTTTCCTCCCCACAGCCTTCCTGAAACAGTAGGAATAATTTCCTCTTTATTGTGTGGTGGGCGTGCTCCTATCCCGAAAACAATCTATTGCAAAAATCTTTTTCCGCCCGATACAAGCTCGGACGCTTAGAATTTCCCTTGGTTGGACGTATGGGGGATTGCATCTACAAACACCTTTTCCGTCAATATTTACCCCCCTCTTTGCAATGGAGAAGGAGTAATGTTCGGCATAGTCTTTAGATATAGATGGGGTAGCCTTCACCCCATACTTCCCCTTCAGGGTGTCCTTCGATCCCGAAGATCTCAGGATCGAGGGAAATCCCTTTCCTTCGACCCTACCTCGCACTGAGTGCGCTCGGCACGAAGTAAGGTTTTCCTTCGACTCCCGCCTTTAGCGGGAGACGAAGTGCAGGACCGAAGGGCAGGACGAAGTGTGGAACGAAGTAAGCCTGTCGAAGGATATAGAGGGGGGAGGGGAGGTAAAAAAAGGATAACCTTCACCTCCCCTGAATATAGTTGTTACTTTTCTTCTTCTTTTTCCTTTTTGGTTTTCTTGACTTTCTGAATTTTCTCAATTATCCCAGGAACTGCCTCAAACAGACCTTCCAGCTTGCCCGGTTTTGCACCGTGTATAGTGACCTCGTCTCCTTTGATTACAATGAAAGCGGCTGGCTCGACTTTCAATCCACCGCCACCGCCGCCACCAGAGCCTCCTTGCTTCTCCTTCATCTCTCCCTCGCCGCCACCTGCTCCGAACCCGACCATTATTCTGCACACTGGAATGATGGTGTTGTTGCCGACGCTGATGGGATCGCCCAGGATGGTTTCAGTTCGGGTAATTGTTTTGATCTCATCCAGCAATGTCTTGATAATCGCCTCGGCTGTGCTTGCCATCTTTAACTTCACCTCCTTTTAACTTCAATTAGAGCTTTTACTATTCGTATTTTGGGCAGGGCGAAAAACATCTTTGATGCTGAAACAACTAAGTGGACCGGTCGAACGCTGAAGACCGTCTCCGCACTACCACGTGGAAGTTGATTGACGAAATCAGGTTGGACTTCGATTCGGGCACTGGGGAAGAAGTGATTTGCAGAGTATTTCACGGCACAGAGCTGCCCGTATAAGATGCCGGTGAGCGCCGGATCAGGTGTGGCCAGATCTAACTCAAGGGAAAGCTCGTCCCATCGGATGGCCCGGAGTAGGTCTAAGATAAAACGAAATGCTATCCGAATGACCCGCATTACCAACTCCTTTTTGATCCATAAGTCCAGCGGTCTCAGCTTGGATTTCTTCTTCTCCCCTTGGTCAACTTCTACTTTTGCCTTTGACTTCTTCTTTTTCGTCCTTTTAACCTCCTCTCCGTCCTTCTTGAACTTCCTTGTAATGATTCTCTGATGGAACAAATCCAGTCTAAAGACCTTCTCCCTGAGATTCCCCTCCACATCCATCACCAGCCAGCTTAAAGCCAGCGATCTTTTCCTGTCGCTAAAGCTCAATCGCAGGCGGATGGGTATAGCAAGGCAGACCAGAGCTGAGAAAACCAAAATACTTACAGCGACAACGAAAAAAGTGCCCATAGGATACGAGTGCCTGTTGATTCAGGTGGAGTTGTAGCTTGAGCCCATCTATCAAGTTCGGACAGAAGCTGCCCTCCGATTATGATACGAAGGATAGGTGAGTCGGTTCGTTATTTCTTACGGAGAGCTATGTAAGTGCAGACTCCGATACCGCCGAACAACACCAGGAATGTAATAATCATCATAACAATCGCTGAAGCGGGCATTAATCTCTCCTTTTCACTAGCATAAGAATGATCCCAAATATTGGCAGAAGCAGGACCATCATCCAGCCACCCAGGAACTCGGCCAGCCTGGGATAGCCCATGTACGAGCCCTTTATCCTCTCCAGAAGCTCGGCAAGAATCAGGACTCCCAGGACGACCGGTACGAAAAATCTGATGAGAATATCCCACCACACTCCGATCTTGAATTCCGAGATTCCGTTAACGTATTCTTTTATCTTCCCGCTGCCGAAGACCCATCCTATCAAAATACATTCTCCCAGGCAGACTATGGATAGCCCAAACTTGTTCATGAAATTATCTAGAATATCCAGCCAGTGGAGTCCAGCCCCGGTGGTGAATATAATGCCGATAATAAGAGCGATTGAGCAAACCGCGATGTTGGTGGTTCGATGCGAACGCTTCCATTTGTCCATCACTCCCGCGGCCGCCGCCTCGGCTAAGGAGAAGGCGGAGTCTATCCCCAGGGTGAGCAGCATCAGGAAGAAGAGCACCCCGAACAAGGGCTGCCAGAAGGGGAGGTTGCTGATGATATGGGGATAGGTTACAAAAGCCAGTCCCGGGCCGGACGCGACCACCTCCGCCACAGGCTTGCCTACTTTCACCGCATAATATCCCAGAGCACCGAACACGGCGAATCCGGCCACGAATGAGGTGGCACAGTTGGCCATGCTGATCAGGAAGGCATTGTTCACAATGTCGGTCTTTCTGGGGAGAAAGCTGGAGTAGGCTATCATTATCCCGAAGCCAACGCTCAAAGAGAAAAAGACCTGCGTATAGGCGGCCAGCCACACCTGGTGCGAAAGGAGTTTCTGGAAATCCGGGGTGAGGTAAAAGGTGAGTCCTTCAACTGCTCCGGGAAGCGTCACCCCCCTGACGACGAAGATCAAAAGCAGAAACCAGGGGATTAGAACCGTGGCATACACCACTTTTCCCACGGTCTTGGCACCCTTCCAAATGGAGAAAAATATGGCTATCCAACTTAAGAGAAGGCCAAGGAAGATATATCCCTTGACTCCCCCGATGTCAAGGGGGCTCTCCGTCAACCCCAACGTTTGTTGGTAGAAGAAGCCGGTAGGGTCGTCTCCCCAGGCAAGGGTGAGCGAGTGATAGACGAAACTAAAGCAGTAACTCATGATCACCGCATAGTAGCAGACTATGAAGAATCCCACCAAGATTGCCACCCAGCCGAACCACTCGAATTTCCTATTTACCTTGCGGAAAGCCTCTGATGCAGAGCCCTCCGTCTTATGCCCCAAACCGAGTTCCAAAATCATGAGCGGAATCCCGGCGGTGAATAGAGCAACCAGCCAGGCCACCAGGAAGGCACCGCCGCCGTTGGCATAACATATATAAGGAAAGCGCCAGATGTTTCCCAGACCGATGGCTGAACCGATAGCCGCCAGGATAAAAGCGAACCTGCTATCCCACTGGTCTCTTTTCTCCATGCGTTCCTCCCTCAAAGAACGTTAGGTTGAAAATTTCATGTAATAAAATTCTTGAAAATATATCTTCAAAGGGAATGAAATACAAAACATAAAATAAGCTAAACTGTAAGATGTAGATACACTGCCTTCTGTTTTAGACCCAAGATAATGATTCAGTATAACCGGGGCAAGTTAAATATTTCATCATTTATCTTGGAAACGGCCAGAAAGTGAAGGATCTGGGAGGGTTTTGATTGTGTTTATAGCAATTACTACATTGGTTTGCAACACACGGTGCATACTGTTTATAGATGAGTCAGAACAAAAAGCATAAGCTTTACCAGAGAAGTCTCTTCCGGGGCTATCGTCGGCGTCTCGGTTGCTTACATTACTGCCTTAAGCAGGATATCAAGGTAAACATTAAACAATCTGTCACATACTCCTTCTTTTACCCTTCAAACCTTTCTTTTCCCTCTTTAAACTCTTTCCACTTTTTCTCAAGATCCTCTTGCCGGCTCAACAACTCCTTTAAGTCGCTTCTTGCAAATTGCAAATCCCTTTTGATGATTAAAAGATCGTTTTTGATCTCTGCGGAAAAGTCTTCCTCGGATAAATCTTTTTGCAGGTCTGTAAACTTTGATTCGGTTCGTGATATGATGGTCTCAAACCCTTGCAGAAGCTTTTGGGTTCCCATCATCTCTTCTTTTAACTCTTGCATCGCCTGGCTCAAATTTTTCTCCTCATCTTTGATTTGGGCGATAAATTGATATAGTTCCGCCAGACCTTGTTTGATCGCTCTCAGCTCTTTTTCCAGCATTATCCCCAATGCTTCTACCGCTTCGCCTACCTCTTCAATGTATCTTCTTTGCAGTTCCATCTGCTAACTTCCCCCAAAATTATTATTTTTTAACTTCCCTTCACGTTTCCACGAATAGCCCATTCTACGATGGATCTGATCTCTTTGAATCTGGTATATTTCGTGGGTGCGCCCAAAACCACCGCCACGATTTCTTTTCCATCTTCTCCTTCCACCAGAGTTCCCAGACACCATCCGGATGCCCCATTGTAGCCAGTCTTCCCTCCCCTCACATTCAGGGAGCTGAAGAGAAGCTTGTTGGTGCTTCCGATTCGGTGCCTTCTTTGTCTTCTGTCAAGCGAAACAAACTCACAACTGGTTTTGTTTAAGATGGAGCCGATAACGCTATCCTGCAGGGCAAAGTATAGAAGTTTGGCGCAATCTATGGCACAGGATCTGTTCGCCTCATCCAGACCGGTGGGCTCACAGAAAAAAGTATTC
This sequence comes from candidate division Zixibacteria bacterium SM23_73_3, assembly GCA_001304155.1. Taxonomy (GTDB): domain Bacteria; phylum Zixibacteria; class MSB-5A5; order MSB-5A5; family SM1-73; genus SM23-73-3. The sequence goes on along the minus strand of LJUX01000023.1, from coordinate 5,295 downwards.
TTCAGGCCAAGCTCCTTTGCCTTCCGGTTCATACAGGCCACGAATTCAGAAGGTGAAAGACCGGAGGCACGGGCTAAGGTTTTGGTGGCACGGTTACTTGAACTCATCAAACTAGCATGCATAAGATCGCATAAGGTGAAAGTTTCTCCTGCTTTTAGCTGAGACCTTCCTGATCCTCTGGCGTCAGCTACGGTGATGGTGATGGTATCATCTAAATTTGGGTTGGTCTTCAGAAAAATGAGCGCACTCATCAGCTTGGTCAGGCTGGCTATGGGAAGTTCCTTTTCCATGTTCTTCTCAAACAGCACCTCTCCCACTTTTGTATCCAGCACCACTGCAGCTTTGGACCTTAAGGGGAATTTATGGCTTTCCTCTGCCCTTTGACTCTTGTATATGGTTTGGAGAGGAACGTCTTCTTTCGGCGCTGAATCTGATTGGTGGGCTTTGTTTAAATCCCAGTGCCAGTTACCCCACTCAACTTTTGAAATAAAAAGCACCAGCAAGACAGAAACAAAAAAATATCCAGGTCTTCTCTTCAATTTTATCTCCTAAATTCACAAAAATCTTTTCATCCTTCTATCGGCGAGGATGTTTTATATTACTTATACTCATTTACTCTTTGTTTTCTTTATAATTTGAAATCTGACTCTGCCGCATTTAGGGCAAACCCATTTTCTCTGTTTGTGAAAGGCTCTTTTTACCTCCTTCATCTTGGTCTTGCATCTGGGACAATGCATCGCTTAAAATCTGTGATTTATCCCTTTAGAAATTCCAATACTTTTATCAATTTATCACGTCCCAATCTCACTGGATCGACAGTAAGCAGACCAGCCTTAGCCTTCAGATTCCCGAAAAAACCTTCGGATAAAATAACTGTACGCCGTTTTTTCTCTGGCATAACTTTTAAACCTCAGCCCCTTTCACCCCTTCAGGGTGAACTCCTCTCCACTCTGTGTAGAAGATCCCGCTAAAGGCGGGGGAGAGGGGGAAAAAGGGGGAGAGGTTATTTGATAACATGCAAAAAATCTCCTAACAAAAATTGCATTCTTCCGATCAAAAGAGAGATTCGGGACATCACAGTATATCCAAAGGTAGCACCGAAGAAGATCATCAAAAACCAGGTCCCCACTCTCGCGCTCGTCCCAAACCAACCTTTATGTTCCTTGGAAAAGAAGAAATATGCCAAAGTCGTGGCAATGCCAGCAAATACGATTATCCCGTCCACCGAAGCGAAGTTAATCATGGTTGCCTGCATCTGGGCAAAGATCTTTGCCTGTAAGGTGGCTGGGATAGCTACACCCGCACCTGCTCCAATGATTAAAGCAATGGAAATTCTGGAAAGCCAAGCGTATTTTGGAAAAAATCTAAGCAACATAAAAAGACCCAAGATTCCAGGGATAATATAATCAAATCTTCCCTCTTTGAAAACAGGATTTAAGAGTTTCGGCATAAGGGTGGTGTTCAGAGCAATAACCAGGACATATCCCACCGATACACCCACCAGCAGATGCTCGGCGAACTTGTAAAAGGGATTGTCCTTGTACAAGAATGAGAAAATGCACAAGGTCAAGAATGCTGCGATTAAAGTTCCGGTATGCATGATTCACTTCGTCCGCCGTCCACGGTCCGCCGACCGCCGCAAACTTTTTTTGTTTTGCTGCGGACCGCCGACGGTCGACAGTGGACTATTTCTTTAGGTAGTAACCTACATTTCCTGCAATGACCAAAAGTATGATCATCAGATGGCAAACCGACTGTGCATCCATTCCTCTTTGCCCCATCCCCGGCTTTTTGATCAACATCTCATATTCTGCTGCTCCTTTGAGCCCGCCCAGAAGACCCTTCATCTGACCCGCGGAGAGAAAAGGATAAAAGGACGTCGCCATCACCGCGGTTGTCGCCACAGCAAGCTTCATGTGATAGCGAGAGACGGCATAATCCACCCACCAGACCGGCATATCACCATCCGCCACCGAAATTACAAGAGAAATGTTTTCGTAATTTCTTATCTTTCTCATTATTGGGATTTGCGTTAGAGGAATATTTTTGTAATCCTCTGGAAACACTCTCTTTATATCCTCTCCCATCCCCAGAATAGCGGCTTGATACTGTGGTCTGAATCCCAAAAAAACGTAGTCTTCACCATAGTCTACCCCATATTCATCTGCGGTTTGTCTTAGTATCTGCTCTCCGATGGCTGTGCCTTCTGCCAGAAGAGCCAAACCCACCACCTTCAGCTTTCTATTAAAACAGTGACGCAGTACCGCCTGAGCCATGGGTTTTATCTCCGGCAGGGAGGAAGCCTCATGATCAAATGAGACCAACACCACTGATCCGGAATCCAGTTGATCAATCTCCTCATACACCGCCATCACCTCAGAGGTAACCTCGTTTGGCAAGCCAAGTTTTATCACCAGAGGGATGGCGACCGACAAGGCGATCAAAATGAATATCAACTGTCGAGACATAGCGAAATCATTGACAAATTAAAAATTCAAAACGAAAAATTTAAAACTGCAAAGAAAAAGTCAAAATTGCTCCGTTTCGCGTGAAGATTTCTTCAATTTTGAATTTTCTATTTTCTCCCCAGATAGGTTCTCTCAATTCCCAGAATTATTCTTAATGAGGTTGAGATGGTCCCCAGCCCGATTCCTATGTAGATGCCCCGCTTTGCCGCCATACTAGGTGTGCGTAAAATCCAGTTGGCGGCATCCGGAATCCAGTGAGAGATGAAATTCCCCAGAGGAACCCGTCCCAGCATAACCACTATGGCGACTGCAAGCAGCAAACCCGCTTCCCAACTCCGGGCGCGAAAGCCGCGATAAGCTGCCGATGCCACAAAGAAAGCCAGAAGAGAAAACATGGTGGATTGCATGGGAGCCTGCACGTTGTTGAACATCCACAAAAATGGGGTTTTTTCTCCTGTCCCCATAGACAATCCCAGGATGATCATCACCGCCAGCCCAATAAGACCAATCAAATTGTATCCCCAGCCGGTTTGGGTTCGGGTAATCTTTTTTGCATTAAGTTTTGCGTAGCTTATTACTCCTACCAGCAGGGTGAAGACAAAGATTATCTGCATCCAGTCTAAGACCGTCTGGTAAGCTGAAATTGATGCATGATGTGGAACAAAGAATTGCACCAGCATGAAAAGACCGAAGATAAAACAGACGATTATGGGAATTGTTCTTTGCATATTGGTTTCTTGTGGCACCAGAACCTAACTTAAGTTAGGTTCTGATTTTAAATCTCATCCAACCGAAAAAAGTCTGACAATCCAACTCCATCCCAGAATCCCTGCGACTCCTCCAATCAAGATTAGAAGAACGACCAGCGCCTTCAAAAAATCCTGCCCCTTTATGCTTCCCAATATCTGTGGGTCTTTAGTAAGATAACCGCTGGCAACAAAAAGCTCCTCACCTATCAGGGTGTAATCGCATGCCACAATAAAAAAAGAAAGCTGGATGGTGGAGTCCGTGCCTGCGATCTGGAGCGCACCAACGGAATTCCCGGTCTCGGCAAGAATTAGAGCCTCTGCTTCGAAAGTTCCGAAAAAAAGATTGGTGGCGGGAAGCTGGCGGGTCATGATCCCGTCCACGGCTGCGGCATAACCGAACTGGCTCTGAGTTACAAAGAATATGTTGTCTGGATCATACGCCTCCGGATGTCCCGTCTTTGAATACGCCTCAAAGACCACTTCTTGAGCTGTGGTCATCACTACCGGATCATAGTTAGGAAAGATCAGGGGGGTATTGTATTCTGCCGTCTTCTCTGCCACGCTGGATAAGATGTTCATGGATGCCATGGTTGCCACCCGGTCCATCTTTCCCAAACCGGAGGAGTAAAGTATGGGCTTTCCCATCTCAGTGGCTCTTCCGATGGCATTGTCCACCGCTTGCAAGCCAGCAATCGGTCTGATGTAAAGCTTCTTTCCCCTTTTTCCATATATGATGAATCCTAAGATGAATAGGAAACAGATAACCAGACCCAAAAGGACGTTGATCCGTTGAGTATTAAACCATTGCCCACCGGAGGTCACCGGTCCAAAAACCGCTGAAAACAAAACATCGTCCTCTTTGGCCACTTTTAGTAAATAGAGATATTCGACCCCGTCTTTCACGCTGTTGTCGATGAATTTTGTGTCTTTTGACGATATCTTCCCTACCAACTGAAAGCTGTTGTCTTCCATGGCTGATCTTAATATCTCATATTCGACTACTGTGGTATCTTCAGACAGGTCTTCAAAGGTGAGGGTGATGCTTCCGCCTTTATCATTCGGTGTATCCACTGCTTTTAATTTGACGGGAAGTCCCGCTGCGGAAACGGTTGAAGTAAGAAGGAGAAAAGCTAACCAGAAGATGGTAATTTTTGATTTTAACATTTCTGTCCTGATAAAAGGTCGATAATTTTTTACAAGCTAAATAATCCCTCTTACTTGTCAAGCTAAAACTTACCTCGATTTATGATAAGGGGTAGCAATTGGACTTAGCCGCAGGCCAGTTGATTTCCTTATGAATTCAAATGACAAGTGAGCTTCAGCCTGCGTGTGAAGAAAAAATGGGAAGACTTTAAAAGATTTTCTTGACCAGCAAAACCATATCTGCTATCTTGTTGAGAATTTAAAACTTCAAGGAGGTGTTAAATGAAGTTTAAAACTATTTTACTTTTAGTCGCAATGGGGGTATTTATGTTTTGCTCCATCACTTGGGCGGAGCCGAGAGTGCTGGAGATACTTCAAGAGGCGGACACCTGGATCATACAGGATACCTCCCGCATCCTCAGCTACATCGATAGCTGTAATCAGGTGACCGACGATGCCTTGAAAGGCTCCAGGCACTGGCAATCAACCTACGACGATCTTAGTTTTTTGTTGGGCGTAGACTTAGCAACCGACGCCAAGCTGGATAACACCGGCAGGTACTATTTCTTGATGCGCATTACCGGCCAGACCCAGGCACTCTTCTACATCGACTCCCCGATGGAGTTTCCGCATCAACTTACACCCAACAACTGGGCGGATATGGGCATCAACATCGGCTACTATTACCCACATCCATCGGGTAAGTATGTGCTGGTGGCGACGCATCAATACGGGAACGAGAATTTCGACATCTATAAGTTTGATCGTGATGGGGAATTTATTCCCCTTCTTGTAGACCCTGCCATACAGTATCGAGGCTTGGTGTTCAAAAACGAAGACGAATTCTTCATCATATCCAATGACCGCAAGACTCAAACCCTTGTAAAATACACCATTTCCACCGGCAAGATAGATACAATGTATACTGAGTCGGG
>LJUX01000079.1 GCA_001304155.1 candidate division Zixibacteria bacterium SM23_73_3 | reverse complement strand
TGAAAGAGATTTATCTGATAGTGCCTGAAATACAACACATAAACCGGAAGAATGGTTCCGAAGGCAAAGCTGGTCAAAAATCTTGTGGCTGAAAAGATAAAAGTCGTGTTGTTCAATCTATGCTACATATCTGAAGGTTTGTCTTTTGTGCAAAATCCGGGCACACACAATAATCTTTACCAGGCTAAATTATAAAGGTTTAACTGGAGTGTCAAGTCTCAAGATCCCGCGGACTTCAGCTTGACCTCATACATTGCTAAGCACACAAGAAGCAACGTGGCTCACCTAAAGGTGAGCCCTCCCGAAGCGTCCCTCTGCAGGATTCCCTTTTCCACGAACTGGCGTACTTCTTATCTTCCAGGAGAGAAACCCGCCTAAATAAAACAAATATGCCACACCTGAACTAATTTAAGTCCTGGCACTCTAAACACTTTCAGATCAGCTATGAAGATAAAAAAGAACGTTATAAGATACAACCGAAATTCAGGGATTAACATTAAAGTGATTTTGTCTGGCCAGCACTTAAATATCAGAACATAGGTTTAGCTTGCCGGAAAGTAGTACTAACAGGATGACCATCATATAAAGATTAAAGTTGAAATTAAGCCCACCTTAAACTATGTTATGGAAAAACTCCTTTGGGGTACCCGATAAACTGGCTCATTATAAATGAACCGTATGGTTCACACCTGTGGACTTGTCCAAAAGATTTTTCCACCGTTCCAGAAGAGTGAAAATAAAGAAGAGAGAAAAGACTTGGAGTTAGCTTCGCAGATGAAGATGGGGAAAACAGTTCATTATAAGAAGGTTATCTCTGCCAGCCGGCGGGTGGATCTGGTTGCCTTCTACCCGGAATTTATGGTTGAGAGATTAGAGCAAATGGGAATGGAGAACATACACACTTTAGTCATCTGGACAAAAGACCCTGAAAACATGCTTGCCCATCCGGAGTTGAGGGAAGCGTTAAGGAGGTTGAGCCAGATTTACGTTCTTCTGACCATTACTGGATTGGGCGGGACCGCTTTAGAGCCTCAGGCCCCAACCACAGAGGAAATTTTTCGCAAACTTCCCCCAATCATAGATTTCATAGGATCACCGGTGCGGTTGGCTATTCGTTATGATCCGTTGATTGACGTAATTTATCAAAACCAAGCTGAAATCTCCAACATAGATATAAATCTGTTCCAGGAGATACTCTCCCGGTCGCAATCTTTGGGGATAAGAAGGGTCATTGTATCTTATGTGACTATTTACCCAAAGGTGGAAAGGAGATTAAAACAAAACGGTCTTAGAATTGTGGATCACCAAATTGAAGAGATCACCGATTTTATTAAAAACAAGATGATGCCCCGAACGGAAAAGCTGGGGATGGAGCTTTGCACCTGCGTGCTTCCAGATTTAACCACCAGAGGCTGCATTGACGGGGAGAGTTTGATCCAACTGCACCCCTTACGCGAGCCCTGCTCGAAAGCCAAGGACAAAAGCCAAAGGGAAAATTGCCACTGCACCAAATCTATTGACATCGGGCAATGGTTTGCCTGCTATCATAACTGCCTTTACTGTTACGGAAATCCAACCCAGAGACAAGGGGATAGGTTTAACACAGAGTAAAGCCCCCCACCTCATTTCCGGCGAATTGAGTCCACCCCCAGAGGGTGAAGGCGTCTGAAATTTTTTTGTTTCTTCAGACATATCCATTTAAATGCTTGCTAAGACCTAATTAGAGAACCTCCACCTGGATTCTAATCTTCTCCCCTTTAAATCTACATTTCCCGCCAACCGAAAGAGATTAAACTTCTTCCTTCACTCTGCCAAACGAAGTGGCATTAAAAGACAAAGATAGTCCTCACCCTCCTTCTTCTCCATAGAATAGATCTTACCGGCTGATACCTCCGTGCCCAATTCAAACACCACATCATCTCCCTCCAACTGCTTGAGGACATCTAAAACATAGCTGGCATTGTATCCGACATCCAGGTGTTCCCCCACATAATCACAAGGTAAAGATTCTTTAGCTTCCCCCCCTAAGTCAAAATTGGCAGAGGAAAGCTCTAGATTGTCTTTCTTAAGTGAAAACTTAACCTGATGGGTGAGAGTGTTGGCTAAAATGGACATCCTTCTCACCGCACCGGTCAAAAATTCCTTGTTAACCACCATTTTTTTGTCGCTATCCTTGGGGATCACCTGCTCGAAATTGGGATAGGGACCTTCAATTAAGCGGGAAGCCAAAACGGTGTCGCCCAAGTTAAAGATTATATTGTTCTCTCCAAAGATGACCCCGACCTCCTCATCTTCCTGTTCCACCATTTTAATCAAAAGGTTGAGAACTTTTGGGGGGACTATGATATCCCCATGTAGACCCTTGAGTTTGGTGTTCTTTAAAGATATTCTGGCTAACCTGTGTCCATCTGTAGCCACCATCTGCATATCTTTGCCGGAGGTTTGCCATAAAACTCCATTCAACGCTGGTCTGGTCTCGTCAGCAGATACAGCAAATATGGTTTTTTTGATCATCTTTCCCAGATCACTACCGGAGATTTTTATCTCTTTGGCTAAATTGACTATAGGAAGCTTGGGATACTCCTCCGCCGGAATCCCGGATAATTTGTATGTCCCTCGTTCGGCTTTTAACTCTATACGATTCTCTGTTAGGTGAATCTCAACATCACATTCTGGTAGCTCTCTTAAGATATCATAAAAAGCCCGGGCAGGGATGGTTAAAGCTCCCTTTTTGGTGGATCCGAGTGGAATAGTAGCCATCACCGAAACATCTAAATCGGTGGCAGCTAACTTTAGTTTGGAGTTAGAGGTTTCTAAGAGCATGTTGGAAAGAACCGGGAGGGTGGTTCGGGTAGGAATGGCATTCATAACATCCTGAACACAAGAGAGTATTTTGCTTTTAGGTAATGAGAATTTCATAAGTTATCCTCCAATAAGAATTATTTATTTCTATTTTCACACAGGTTATTAAAAAAAGAATAAATATGTAATTAATTCTTTATTATAATAATAAGGTTGAAATGTTAATTATTTCCATACACCAAACCTAAAAAGATATAAAATTTATTGTTATAAGAAAAATTAAAGTTATTGTATGTTTATAAGTATATTGAAAATGTGTTAGTTTTTAATTAAGTGAAAGTAAATTTTCTTTCATTCCAATTTATCAAGGTGATTTTAACAAGATCTAAACATAAAGAGAATTTATAATCTCATCCACCTTTAATTTAAAGTTATGATTCTTTTTTAGATTTTCAGCTACCAGGGTGCACGCGTGAATCACGGTGGAGTGATCCCTTCCACCAAAATGAGCCCCGATGATCTTCAGTGAATTGTTGGTCAAACTGCGAATTAGATACATGGCCACCTGACGAGCCAGCGCTATCTCTTGGGTTTTTCTTTTGGAGCACAAACTCTCCGGAGAAAGATTGTAGCTTGCCGCCACCTTCTTCTGAATATGTTCCATGGTGACCTGTTTGGTTCCATTTCTTATGGTATCTTTTAAAACTTCCTCTGCTAAAGCAACGGTGATCTCCTTTGAATTAAGAGAGGCGTAGGCTAGGAGTCGAATCAGAGACCCTTCCAATTCCCGTATGTTGGAGGTCACGTTGTCAGCGATAAAGGCGGCTACCTCGATGGGGATGGAGATGCCATCAGATTCGGTCTTTTTGTTTAAGATGGCTATGCGGGTCTCCAGATCAGGGGGTTGAATGTCTGTAACCAGTCCCTGCTGGAAGCGAGAAAGCAACCTCTCCTCTACTCCCTTTATCTCTCGAGGAGGACGATCTGAGGTCAATACGATCTGTTTTCCGTTTTGATAAAGCACGTTGAAGGTATGAAAGAACTGCTCCTGGGTGCTCTCCTTGCCGGTGAAGAATTGAATGTCATCTAAGAGCAAAACGTCCACGTTTCGGTAAAGATTGACAAAATCCTGGGTGGTGTTGGAGGTGAGAGAGTTGATAAAATCACTGGTGAATTTTTCGCTGGTCACATAAAGCACCTTTATCTCTTGGTATGCGTCCCGGGCGAAATGACCAATAGCCTGAGCCAAGTGGGTTTTGCCCAACCCCACACCACCGTAGATATAAAGAGGATTAAACTTGGTCCTGCCGGGAGCTTCAGCTACTGCTAAGGCGGCCGCATGAGCAAACTGATTACTGTCCCCCACCACGAAGGCGTCAAAGGTATATTTGGTATTGAGCCCCAACTCCCCGGGAACATTTTCGGCAAAATGTCCTTTATGGGATGGTTGGTCGAAATTCATGCTCATCTGCGGATGATACTCTTTAGAATCCTTGGATACATGAAAAGCCAAAGCAAAATCTTTCTGTGCCACCTCCCGTATGGACTCTTTGATCAGATCCAGATAATGCTCCACCAGCCAATCGGCTACAAATTTATTGGGAACAGCCACCCGAATGGTCCCCTCCGGAGAGGGAAGTCCCCTGGTTGCCTTTAACCAGGTGCAGAAACTTTGCTTTCTGATCCGTTTACTTAAATGGGAGAGACACTCTCCCCACAACTTACCATTATCTATTTCCATTTGAATAACATCTCTGGTTTTAAGTTTACAAAAACCTTTTTGTTCACTTTTAGCCGTAACGGGTGAGAAGTGTTAAAACTAAATAACAAACAGCCCACATTTGTTGACAACTTCTTTCTCTTTGGTATATAAAGACTTATCAGCACTCCGGTATCCCAAGAGAGTAGGTTTTCCACAATTTAATAAGAATTTTAAACTCCCCTTACTTTCTCATCTGTATGGACTTGCAAAAATTGCACAGACTTTCCACATCTTATTAACAGATAATCACTTAGGAATCTACATGAGCATAATAAGCCCAGCTTTATTTGTTGTCAAGCTTTTTTCTTGGGTGACTGAAAAAAACTTATAAGTTATGTAATGTGATTTCATTAGAGAACGTACCAACCCGCCCCCTGTTTTATTTTCAAAGCTCATTGATAAAAATTCGACACTTTTATAGTTGTCTGGCTATTTCTTTTTTCTCTATAAGATTACAATGCGTGGTTTTTCCCGTATAGTTAAATGTGCTTGATTCTGTGGGAGCTTTTGGATTAATTAAGGAGAAAGATTTAAAAGGTTTTGGGGCACGAGATCTTTAAAAAGGATGAGCCGCAGAACCAGCGAGATTCACCTTCGTATCAAAGGTTTTTTGCTTGACGGAGATGAAGGTGTCATTTATATTGAATGTTCAAATGAAATGATAGGAAGCAGGAAGGAGAAAGCATGAAGAGAACGTTTCAGCCCTCAAACCTAAAAAGAGCCAGAGACCATGGCTTCCGCAAACGTATGTCCACCAAAGCGGGAAGGAAGATTCTAAAAAGACGCAGAGCCAAGAAAAGAAGCAGGCTAACTGTTCGGGTTCATAAATGATGGCTTTGGCGGGGACCATCTCCGAAATGAGAAAGGAATCATTCGGAAAAAGCATAAGGGTCAAAAAAGAGTCGGAGTTCAAGCGGATAATTGAAAAAGGTAGCAAAAGGAGGGGTGAAAATCTAATTATTTTCCGCCTTTTGGGCGCCGCCAATGAAGGGCAGAAATTCGGAATAAAGATTGGTAGGGGGATCAAGACGGCAGTTCTAAGAAATAAGATAAAACGGGAGATAAGGGAGGTTTTGAGGAAGAACAAAGATAGATTCGATAAGAATGAGGGTGTGGTGGTGGTGTGTAAATCTACAACCGGCGGGTTAAACCTTAGTAAGTTAAGAGAGGAACTGGAGTGGTTAATCCGGTGAGCAAAAACAAACAGATGAGCTTTCGTGTTTCCTGGTGCAGGATATCCAATGAAAAGGCTTTTCGATTAGGCAAGAAAGAGGATTATAAGAGAGGATGGAAGTTTAGTTTGAAGAAGACATTTAAAGGGATAGTGCCAACAGTGAATTCCCTGATCATTTTGGGGATCAGGATATACCGGAACACATTGGGACTTATGTTCCCTCCGTCGTGTAGATTCTATCCTTCCTGTTCTCAGTATGCCACAGAGGCTTTCAAAAAATTCGGGCCAATTAAAGGAGGATGGCTTTCGGTGAAAAGACTTTCTCGTTGCCATCCGTTCAATGCTGGTGGATTTGATCCAGTTCCATAAGTGGGAGCCATTTAGTTCATACCACAGGAGATCATTGTGGACAAACGAACTATCATAGGTTTTATTTTGATAGGATTGATAATAATCCTATACCCGTTATACATGGAATGGATGGCCGAGGACAAGCGAGTTCAAGAAACTCCGCTTGAGCCGCTGACGGAGGTTGATACGGTCATGCAAGCTCCAGCGCCAGTCGTGCAGACGGAGGAGATCTCCCCTGAAGAATCAGGATTTAAGAAGGCGAGCCTGGCGCTTGAGGATACACTGGAGGAGGAGAAGACGGTACGGGTTGAGACGGAGCTCTACGCGGCGGTGTTTTCCTCCAGGGGCGGAGTTCTTAAAAGCTTCATTTTGAAAAAATATCAGGATCCAGATGGCAGGGATATTCAACTTCTGCCTATTGATCAAAAGCAGTCTGCATTAGACTTTGTTTTTCCTGACAGCAATATCAGTATGGAGTGGTACAACTTCCAAGTTGATCGGGATCAGTTGGTTCTGGACCGAGGCAGGCCCACCGGAGCCATCAATTTCACCCTCACCACTCCATCAGGGGTCCAGATCATAAAAAGATATGGCTTTTTCAATGGAAGATACGATTTTGAGCTGGAGTTTGAAATCAGAGGATTAAATCAAGTAAACCTTGGAAGAAAATATCTTTTAGGCTGGGCTTGTGGTCTTAATTCCACAGAGAAAAACAGAAAAGAGGATTTAGGCTACTTCTCAGCTTACTCCATGATGGGGACGGAATTATCCGAGATAAAGAAATTTCATCAACCCAAGGGAGCTGAGGTTGGAATTTTGCAGGAGGTGGCTTCTGGGGAGACCAGGTGGGTGGCTACCCGCACCAAATATTTCGTAGCCGCTTTAGTTCCTCTTTCCAGAAAGGGGATGGGATTTTCGGCTTCAGGCAGAAGGAGTTTTACCTTCACCGGTGAGGAGCAGATTGAGAATAAAAAGATAGGGGTATTCCTGGAGATGCCCCTGGAAAGAACGATCAGCTTAAAAGAAAAATTTATGGTTTATGTGGGGCCCATCGACTATCACATTCTGAAAAGCTACCGGGTGGGTTTAGACGGGATGGTCAATTTAGGCTGGAAGATCATTCGTCCTTTCTCCATTGCCATCTTGTGGCTATTTGTGAACCTGCATAAGATAATCTCCAACTATGGTCTGGTCATTATTCTTTTTACCATATTGATGAAAGGTGCCTTTCATCCCTTGACCCGCAAAAGCACCCGTGCCACCCTGAGGATGCAGGAGCTCCAACCCAAGATGGCGCAATTGAAAGAAAAATTCAAAAAGGATCCCGCCCGTTTGAATAAGGAGACTATGAAGCTTTATAAACAGTCGGGGGTTAATCCTTTGGGTGGATGTCTTCCTCTTCTTTTTCAAATGCCGGTGTTTTACGGGCTTTTTGTGGTCTTCCGCAGCACCATTGAACTGCGGGGGGCGAAATTTGTGCTGTGGCTTACAGATCTTTCTCAGAAGGATCCATATTACGTTCTTCCCGTCATCATGGCAGGGACCATGTTCTGGCAGCAGAAAATCACCATAAAGGACCCCAAGCAGGCCATGTTGGTTTATTTTATGCCCATTCTGTTTTTCTTCTTCTTCTACTCATTTCCCGCCGGGCTGACCCTGTACTGGACTGCCTTCAACGCATTATCTTTGATAGAAACCTATTATTTCAAACG
>LJUX01000078.1 GCA_001304155.1 candidate division Zixibacteria bacterium SM23_73_3 | reverse complement strand
ACGGTTGGCTCTGCTTTGATCACCAGCAAAGGCAAAATTTACAAAGGAGTTAATATTCATAGCAAAACATCCGGTCCGACTTCCATTTGTGCCGAAACCGCCGCAATAGCCCAGATGGTTTCTGATGACGAGAGAAAAATAAAAACAATTGTTGCAGTGTGGATTGATGGGAAAAAATGGGACGTTTTGCCACCTTGTGGTGCATGTCGTCACATCATAAGTCAATTTGGAAATCCCTGGGTAATCATTTCTAAAACCAAGAAAACCCAATTAAGCGATTTGTATCCTTTACCTGTAAAATGACGATGTCGGCTGTGCCCCTTCAACTCTGCGCTCTCTGCGGTCGCTTGCAACACTATCAGATAATAATTGAATATTTGGTTTAGTTAACCGGTATTGTGAGTGAGGGCACAAAAATGAATTTAAGAAAAACAACGTTATTAGCGATAATAGGCATTTGTTATCATTTCGCTTTAAGAGCCGTAGGGACCTTTTCCCCTGATATTTTCAGAATTCTTTTGGTTGCGCAAATTGCCCAGATAACGTCAATGCTTGCCCACTTAACCATTGTGCTTTTCTTCATCTTCTTTATCAAAGATTATGTCCAGAAAGAGCAAGTAGAATTAAAAAAGGCAACTGGGCTGGCTATTGTAGGTTCTTCTGCGATGTTGCTTGTGAATACAAAAGGTCTGCTAATAATTGTCTTTAGAACACATCTTTCCCCTGATCTGCTTTGGTCTCTGGAAAGATCCAATTATATCGGCGTGCTATTACCCTGGATAAGTTCAATATTGATTCTGTTTTTCTTCATTAGCTTTTACAAGGAAACAGTCCTTGAGCGAAAGATGAAGTTAAGAAAAGCTACGCTTTCAGCTGTCATAGGTTCTTCAATCAACGCCTTGGTGTTAACCTTTGTCCTGCTTAATTCTCTCTTTCTTCGTGAGATCATACATTTGGTAGAGTTATCCAGAAAAATCGCGATTATTTTTATCCCCATATTTGTATTTAGCTTTGTTGCTGTTCTGTATTTCTTTTTAACCTTTTATAAAGAACAAGAAAAAAAAGTTAGTTCCGCAAGTTAAAATCTACCTCTTTGGACAATTTAAGGTTAAGCAACATCTCTGTTAAATCCGTAGGGCAGCCCTCTGGGGTAGGCTCACCTGAGAACTTGATATGAAACTTTTCAGCTTTCAAGGATCTCATTTTGAGGTCGGGCTGGCGATAGGAAAGACTTTCAGACCGCAGATTCGAAAAACCTTAGCTGATAATGTCGAGTTACAAGATACTTTTCTTTCCTTCCATCGGACGCCTGAAGGGAAACAGAGGTATCAGGAGCTCATTCAACTGCATAATTCTCGATTTCCGCAGTATCTCTCTGAACTTAAAGGAATTTCAGAAGGAGCCCAGGTGCCATTTGAAGAACTATTTCTCGTCAACCTACGCGGAGAATACAGACATTATGCTAAAGTCACGTCAAATTCTGGATGTTCCACATGCTCGCTTCAGAACACAGATAGTGCGGTTTTTGGCCATAATGAGGATGGTTCCCCGATTTACAAAGATCAAATGAATTTGGTGCGAGTTGAAATAGTCGGCAAGCCAGCCTTCACCGCGCTGTGTTATCCAGGATTTCTCCCCGGGAATTCTTGTGGTTTCAACGAAGAGGGCATTTGTTTTTCGGTAAATAGCCTTCAACCGAACAGATTAGTTACCGGGGTGGGTAGACATTTCATCGCACGATCATTGTTTGAGGCAAAAAATCTGAACGAAGCGATCCAGCGTGCTACTATTCAGGGGCGTGCTTCGGGTTTCAATTACACCTTTGGCTGTATGAGACAACGTCGCATCATAAATGTCGAGGTTTCTCCCACCCGCCATCATGTCTTCGAAATCAAAGGCTGTTTTTTTCACGCCAACCACTATATAAAGCTCTCTGGAGTAGATGAGGTAATTTCGCCTTCCAGTCAGGCTCGACAATGTCGGGGTGAAGTGCTATTAGCAAAGGGAGTTGCACAAGACAAAATGGGTATATTGGACGTCCTGCGAGACCAAAAAGTGCGGGATTATCCCATATTTCGTGACGGGAAACCGCCGGATGGTGGCATGACTCTTATCACAGCTCTATTCAACCTTGATTCCAAGAGATTCACCCTATACCCAGGTGGCGTGGGAAAAATGAACCATAGTTTTAATCCTTTGATTGAGCTCTCTATGAGAGATTGATTATAGCACAGAACCTCAGACAATTTTCTTTCCTTAACCCACCTGATTTTCGACTCAATTTCTGGCACACAACCTAATGATGAACTCCTATGAGCTCATGATTGAGCCTCAGGAAATTGTTTGCCGCTAAAAGATACCTATCGAAATATGTATACAAAAAAACATTGATTTAAAAGGCGAATTTTTATAGATTTAATATTTGAAGGGATGCATGGTGTAGGGGTTGGAGACGAGAGTCGGAAGAAACCCATGGAAAGCTCTTTGGATAGCAAATGAATCTGCCTAACAAGCTGACCATAGCCCGAATAATATTAGCTCCCTTCTTCATGATCTTTCTTTTGATCGATAACATTTATCTGCGCTATCTGGCAACCTTGATCTTCATAGTGGCAGCGTTAACTGATGTATACGATGGATACTTAGCCCGAAAGACTGGCGTGACAACCGGCTTTGGAAAGTTCATGGACCCATTGGCAGACAAAGTCTTAGTCTCCACAGCCTTCATCTCATTCGTGGCTTTAGGCTATGTTCAGACCTGGATGGTTCTGATAATTATACTGCGGGAATTTTTAGTCACTGGCTTAAGGAGCTTAGCCGCATACAAAGGGGTGGTGATTCTACCCTCCTATTGGGCTAAATGGAAAACCGGCTGCCAGATGACGGTGATCATAATCATACTTGTTTACATCAATCTTAAATCCACCTTACTTCCTTTGGGTTACAATTGGAGCATCTTCACCACCGACTCCGCCTTTTGGGCCTTCGATGTCATGATCTTTATCACCATGCTTTTGACCGTGGGCACGGGAATAGATTATCTGGTCAAGAATGCCTTTTTGCTCAAAGGGGTACTAAAATAATCTTTAGCCGGAGTTGTTAAGATTGAGAAAGAGCCAATTAGCCAAGTTGATCTCCACTTTTTTTTATGCCGGATATTTCCCCTTTGCCCCGGGAACATTTGGTAGTTTGATCACCCTGGTAATAATTTGGTTTCTTATTCCATTGTTTTTTTATATATTACTTCCGATCAGCCTAGGTTTGTTTTTTTTAAGCGTATGGTCAGCCAGCCGGGTCGAGGAGACTTTCGGCAAGGATGGAAGTCCCATTGTGATAGACGAGGTCACCGGCATGGTAATATCTTTGATATTTGTGCCAAAGGAGATCAAATTTTTTGTGGGAGCATTTCTGCTTTTCAGATTGTTTGACATAATCAAACCACCACCTGCACGGAGGATGGAGAGGCTAAAAGGAGGATGGGGGGTAACGTTGGACGATGTGATAGCCGGCATCTATGCCAACTTGAGTTTGCATCTGATCTTATATTTTGTAAATTTAAGGTGAATTAAGATTTTGATTTTCCAGATGGAGAAAAAGATATGAAAGCAGAAGTCATCACCATCGGTGATGAGCTACTCTATGGGCAGATCCAGGATTTTAACTCCTCCTTCATAAGCGAAAGATTAACCGCCGAAGGAATCGAGGTGGTTTTCAAAACCAGTGTGGGTGATGATATAAACCGGATAGCAGAAGCTTTCAACATCGCTCGATCAAGGGCAGACGTGATCATTACCTCGGGCGGTTTGGGTCCCACCTCGGATGATCTAACCAAGAAAGCGGTGGTGAAGGCTTTCAAAAGAAATTTGGTATTTCACCAGGAGATTTTAAAACAGATTGAGGACTCATTCCACAAGCGGGGAAGCTCCATGCCCAAAATAAACCAAAACCAGGCGTTAATTCCTCAGGGAGCCAAGGCTTTGTCCAATCTCTGGGGAGTGGCGCCGGGGATATTTCTCGAAGATAAAGAAACCCTTTTTTTCGCTGTGCCGGGCGTGCCGGTGGAGATGAAGTGGATGGTGGAAAATGAAGTCCTGCCCGTCTTGAGGACAAAGAAGTTCACCGGATCCATGGGACCTGAACATTTCATCCTTCATAGAAAACTGAAAACCACCGGAATCTCAGAGTCCGCTCTGTATGAGAAGATAGAAAAGTTAATAGATCCCACTGAGGAGATCAAAATTGCCTTTCTGCCCGGCTATCTGGGTGTGGACATCAGACTAACCTTGGAGACCGGAGATAGAAATCAGGCGCAGGTGAAAATAGATGAGTTTGAGCAGAAAACTCGGGAGATTCTGGGAATCTATATCTATGGGACAGACGACCAAACTCTGGAGGGGGTGATAGGGAAGCTTCTTTTGGAAAGGAAAAAGACCATAGCAGTAGCGGAGTCCTGCACCGGCGGTCTGATCGGAGCAAGATTCACCAATATTTCCGGAAGCTCCAGATATTTCGAGAGAGGAGTGGTCACTTACAGCAATGAAGCTAAAACCGAGTTTTTAAATGTCCCCACTGAGATAATTGAAAAATATGGTGCCGTTTCAGAAGAAGTGGCTATATTGATGGCGGAGGGAGTGAGAAGGTTGGCTAAGACCGACTACGGCTTATCTGTTACTGGAATTGCTGGTCCCACCGGTGGAACGCCACAAAAACCAGTAGGACTTGTATTTATCGGTTTCGCCCACGAAAATGATTCCTTTGCCCAGAAATTTCTGCTTGGCGAGGACAGGAAGATCAACCGGGAGAGAGCCACCCAGGCGGCTTTAAATCTGGTGAGGTTGTTTTTGATAAAACAGGTCAGCGAATAGGATTGTATTTGTAGGGGTCGGATTCATCCGACCCGCGAAAAGTCAACGGATTAGATGGATTATAAGATGAATGAAGAAAAACCCAAAATCTTGTTTTAAAACTGGAGTATCATGCGCACCTTTATTGCCATTGAATTACCGGACAACGTAAAGAAAGAAATCGAGCAATTGCAAGCTCCATTTAAGAGAACCGAGGCTTTCGTCTCCTGGGTTAAGCCGAAAAATATCCATGTCACCTTGAAATTTCTGGGAGAGGTTCCAGAGGAGAAGATAAATGAAGTTTTCTCTGCTACCCAGAAAGCTTTAGAGGAAACAGGCAAGTTTTCCATGAGCTTAAAGGGCACGGGTACTTTTCCAAACTTAAAAAGACCCAGGGTGATATGGATAGGGGCAGGATCGGGTGAGGAGGAACTTTCCCTGATGGCAAAAAGGATCGAAGAGGAGATGGCAAAAATCGGGTTTCCTAGGGAGAAGAGGAAGTTTTCCGCCCATTTTACCATAGGGAGGGTGAAATCTCCCAAAAATCTTGAAAAGCTTATGGGATTGGTAGAATCCTCTGATTTTCAGACTGAAAAGATTGAAGTAGGTGAGGTGGTAGTGATGAAAAGCCAGCTTCATCCTGCTGGAGCGATTTATACGCCACTTAAGAAGATACCGCTTGCTGGATAAGTCAACGGACTCGTCCTGAAGGCTTGACCTGAAGGATGTAACGGATGAGATGAGAATTGTGGGGGTCGGATTTCTAACGGATCCGTAGGGCATCCGACCCGAAAAAGGTCAACGGATTAAACGGATAGAATGGATCATTCTGTATTTATTGAATGTGATTAAGATTTTCCAGAAGGAACTCCTAAAAGCGCAAAAACTTAAGAAAGTGAGGTGAGAAAGATGGCAGATATACAAGAGGAAAAGAAAAGGGCATTACAACAGGCGGTTACTCAGATAGAACGGCAGTTCGGCAAGGGGTCCATTATGAAGTTGGGAATTGATTCGTTGGGCGAAAGCATACCGGTGATATCAACAGGCTCACTGGGCTTGGATGCGGCTCTGGGTGTGGGTGGTGTGCCCAGAGGAAGGATAGTGGAGATATTCGGACCGGAAGCCTCGGGAAAAACCACCTTAGCTTTGCACATCATGGCAGAAGCTCAAAAAAAAGGCGGTGTTGCCGCCTTCATCGATGCTGAACATGCCTTTGATGCCGCCTATGCCAAGAATCTGGGAGTGGACATTGATGATCTTTTGGTCTCCCAACCGGACACCGGAGAGCAGGCTTTAGAGATTGCCGAAACTTTAGTGCGCAGTGGGGCGGTGGACGTTATAGCGGTGGATTCCGTAGCCGCCTTAGTTCCCAAAGCAGAGATCGAGGGCGAGATGGGAGACTCACACATGGGACTTCAGGCTAGGTTGATGTCTCAAGCCATGCGAAAACTTGCCGGCACCATCAGCAAATCCAAAACATGTTTGGTCTTCATCAATCAGATCAGGATGAGGATCGGAGTGATGTTCGGAAATCCTGAGACCACCCCCGGTGGCACCGCCCTTAAGTTCTATTCTTCGGTGAGGCTGGATATAAGGCGGATAGCCTCCATCAAAGTGGGAGATAGAATTTTGGGATCACGTACCCGGGTGAGGGTGATGAAAAACAAAGTGGCTCCACCCTTCAAAAATGCAGAGTTTGACATAATCTATGGAGAAGGAATCTACAAATTAAGCGAACTGATCGATCTGGGTGTGGCGCAGAATGTGGTAGATAAAAGCGGCACTTGGTTCTCCTACAAAAACGAGAGATTAGGACAGGGCAGAGACAATGCCGCAAAATTCCTGGAGGAAAACCGGGATATGGCTCAAGAGATCGAGCGGACGCTCAGAGGCAAATTGGGGCTGATAAAGGAGAAGGAAGAGGAAAAAGAAAAAGAACCCGCAAAGAAGTAGGTTCGAAATGCCCCCATTTGGGAGCTTTCGGACAATAGACGATATCGTCGGACAGTCCCACCAAAGGCGGAACATATCCGACCTACAAAAAACGATGGGAGTGAGGGTGTAGCTCAGAAATGCTCGAAGAGCTTTCGGACATAAAGGTTGTGTGGGATCATGGCCAAGCAAAAAACCATCACCAAAATCGAACAACAAAAGAAAAATCCCCGAAGGCGATCGGTTTTCATCGATGGCAAATTTGCCTTCGGTGTGGATGAGGAGGTGGTATCCAAACTGGGGCTGGAAAAAGGCGAAGGTTTAACTGAAAGCAAGATCAAAGAAATCTTAATCCAGAAAGATGAAAATGAAGCCAAACAAGTTGCCTTGAGGTTTCTTTCTTTTCGCCGTCGCACCGAAAAAGAGGTAAAAGATAAGCTCAAAAAGAAAAATTTCGATGAGAGGACCATCAAAAGCACAATTGACAAGCTAAAGGGATACGATTTAATTAATGATTTTGAATTTGCCACCGCCTGGGTAAAGGAGAGATTGGCACATAAACCAAGAGGTAAAAAGTTGCTCAGGCAAGAACTTTGGAAGAAAGGAATAAAAAAAGAGATAATTGACCAAGTTACAGAAGAACTGTGTCAGAATGAGGAGAAATCGGCATCAGAGCTAATGGAGAAAATCAAGAAAAGATACAGAAATTTAGAGCCACAGGTGGCAAGAAGAAGGATGTTAAGTTTGCTTTTAAGAAGAGGTTTTTCCTACGAAGCCTCAAAGACCGCCATGGAGCTATCGATTAAACACCTCTTTTAGATATCAACCTTATGTACTCAAGTTCAATGAGTAAAACAACGTAAAAATAGGATGGCTTAAAAGAAAACCCAATAATTGAACGCAAAGAAAAAATGAAAAGTCATCAGATAAGAGAAAAATTTCTAAAGTTCTTTGAACAGAAAGATCATAAGATATATCCCAGTTCATCTCTGATCCCCAAAGATGATCCTACGCTTCTTTTCGCCAATGCCGGGATGAATCAATTT
>LJUX01000022.1 GCA_001304155.1 candidate division Zixibacteria bacterium SM23_73_3 | reverse complement strand
CATGAAGATAGAGTCACTGGAATAAGAAGAGGAAAAAGAGACTACGGTTTGCAGATAGAAGTAAGATGTTGGGAAAGCAAAGACGCAAAAACAGGTTCACCCACAAGACTCCCCTATGATGTTTTGGAGAAATTGGCAGAAAGAGTTACCGGGGAAATCGAGGGTGTTGTAAGTGTCACCTACAACATAACCAGGAAACCACCTTCGACTATCGAGGCAATATAATACGTCCAAAGTCAATTAAAGTTGCATCAGGAGCCCCACTCTCCCGCCCTTGGTATGAACCATACGGTTCATACCTTTGGCGAAATCCTGTTGACTGATGCTTAAAAAGCGTGTTAGAACTGAGGTTCTGACACAACATAGACTGACCAAGAGATCTCATGCAGGACAAATCCTGCCCTTTCAAGAAACAGACCCTAATCTTTAACGCGAAAGACAATTTTCTTGACACCAAACCCAAATAATTTATATTCTTTGCGTAATTATTGCGGCTAACCTGTCGAAGAGGAATATGTTTTTGTATCTTTGGTGATCGGTTAGCCCTTCGAATGCGGAAAAAGAGATCGGGGTGTGGCGCAGTCCGGTAGCGCACATGGTTTGGGACCATGGTGTCGGAGGTTCAAATCCTCTCACCCCGACTTAAGTCAGTTCATGGTTCGTGGTAGATAGTTCATGGTAAAACCTTCGAAGCCTTTGCTATGAACTATGAACTGTGAACTATGAACTGCCTTAACATGCCCCCGTAGCTCAGTCAGGATAGAGCATCTGCCTTCTAAGCAGAGGGTCGGGCGTTCGAGTCGCCCCGGGGGTATTTGATTTTTGCTTTTCTTCAGCTTGGTGCTTCAAAATTTGGCTCTTTGGGGCTGAAATCTTTGATGAGGATAAAGTAATTAAGAACCTCACCCTTGATCCCTCTCCTTAGAAAGGAGAGGGGGGACACAAAGTTCCCGTTACAATCTCTTCTGTGGGTAGCTGGGATCTATCTTGAAAGGAATAAAAGAGTCGAGATGAAAAAAACATGGTGTTGCCTCTGGGTGCGGGCATATTTTTTTTGGGGGGTGGGATATTTATTAGAAGTTGATACCGCTTAAAACCTTTTCTTCACCAATTCAACAGAATTTTGAAGCACCTGTTTTAATTCTTCTTCAGTCAACCCAGCGCCCAAGCCCACTTTTTTTATCAGATCTTCGGAGAAAAGTTCTCTCGGCCTGTGTGCGTCTGTGTTGATCACCAGCCCAACCTGATATTTTCTTGCCAGCACAACCAGATGACCATTGGTCAAACAGTGTCCTCTGCGGGCTGTCAACTCCAGATAAATTCCCCTCTCTTTAGCCCGCCTCATCTCCTTTTCTTTTATCATTCCCGGATGCGCCAATATATCTATATCGCTTTGAAGAGCGGCAAGATTTGTTCCTGGGGCAACCGGTTCAACTGGCGATTCACCATGCACCACCACCATCTTTGCTCCCAGCTTCCTTGCTTCCTTTGCCATGTCTGGAATCAGAGAAGGTGGCATGTGAGTTATTTCCACCCCGGGCAATACCTTAATCTTCTCCTGTCGGTTCAAATCCTGCGCCACCTTGATCACCTGTTTTAAGACCGGCTCCATATTTCCGGAGTCAACGTGATCGGTAAGAGCTATGGCTTCATATCCGGAAATCTCCGCCCTCCTTACCAACTCCGAAGGAAGCACAGTTCCATCACTTAAGATGGTATGGGTGTGTAAATCGATCATAAAACTCACCTTTCATAAGAATTCGACTTTCGAAAAGCTAATTTAACTTTATTTTTTCCATATGCAAACACTTTTTATTTGGATCATTATATCTCCTCACGCCGCGTGGGCAAGCCTTCATCGCTTGTCCGCAGGATCTTGAGACAAGCCAAGCCATAAAGGCGGGGCTACGCTATCGTTCATCACGGTACAGGGCGTCCGTTAAGGATGACTCTCCCACAAACAAGGGTGAAAGATCAGATACATTCTTCAAAAAATGAAAAATTATGCAAATTTTCCTTGACAAGGAAACTTTTTTTGTTTAATTGCGTATCACCATGCTAATTGGAGAGTAGATCAAAATCAACGGAGGTAGACTTAAATGGCGTTTAAACTGCTTACACTTAATTGTCCGATACAGGGGAATACTATACCCATTTTTGTCTCCACCTCCAGGCGATGGAGGCTACTCTGAATAGGATATTTAGCAAAGAATTTGAAAAAACCGTGACCTATGCAGAGTAGGTCACGGTTTTTTATTATGATGAAAGGAAAAGAGATGAACTTAGCGGTAGAAACTTTCGATCTGAACAGAACCTTTAAGTTGAAAAAAGCGAAGAACAAAGGCGAGAACGGCAATAACAACGGCAAACTGATCGCGCTGGAGAACGCCAATATAAAAATCCATCAGGGTGAGCTGTTTGGTCTTCTGGGACCCAATGGTGCGGGCAAGACCACCCTGATAAAGATCCTGGCCACACTGCTTCTGCCCACTTCCGGAACGGGTCTGGTGGATGGAATAGACGTGGTCAAATATCCGGAAAAGGTCAGAAAGAAGATCAACATGGTTTCCGGAGGGGAACACTGCGGTTATGGAATCCTGACGGTCAGGGAAACCCTGTGGATGTTCTCTCAATTTTACGGCATCGCCACCAAAGTTGCCCATCGGAGGATTGATGAGCTTTTGAAGATTCTGAAGATGGAGGAGTTTGCCAAAACCAAGATCGGAAAACTCTCCACCGGACTGAGGCAGAAGTTGAATTTCATGCGAGGTTTTGTCTGCGATCCCAAGATCATGTTCTTGGATGAGCCCACCCTGGGTCTGGATGTGCAGATCGCCCGGGACGTGAGAATCTACATAAGAACCTGGATGAAAGAAAATCCGGAAAGAACCGTTCTTCTGACCACCCACTATATGGCGGAGGCAGACGAGCTCTGCGACCGGGTGGCAATAATTGACAAGGGCCGGGTTCTGGTGTGCGACTCGCCCCAAAACCTTAAGAAATCCTTAGCCGGAGAAGCGGTGTTTTACATCGAGATTCCCTTGTCCGTGAACGGAATGGAGAAGTTTGGTCAGATACCAGGGGTTAAGCAGTTCGCATATGAACACAAGAGTCATCTGGGGAGGACCGAGCTGAAGTTCATCTTAGAAGAGGAATCCGCCATCTCGAATGTAACTGAATCCTTAAGCGGTAATGGTTCCAAGATAATCTCTCTCTCCAAGATGGAACCGAGCTTGGAAGACGTTTTCGTGGCGCTGGTAGGAAGAGGATTGAAAAATGAAAATTGATCTCAAGACCAACATAAAGGCGATAATCGCCCGCTCTTATGTGCGGATAGTGGCTGCCAATCGAGAGCCCAGCTGGTGGTTCACCGAGACGTTGCTTCCTATCCTAAGCACCGCCGCCTATGTCTATGTCTACAAAGCTTTGAATGCTCCTGAGGAATACACCGGATTTGTCATTCTGGGCGGAACCATGAGTGCTTACTGGATACACGTCCTGTGGAGCATGGCGGCTCAGTTCTACTGGGAAAAGGAGATAGGGAATCTGGAGTTATATATGATCGCTCCCATCTCCAGAATGTCCATACTTTTAGGCATGGCATCAGGCGGGATGTTTTTAGCCACCACCAGAGCGGTCTTCATCTTCCTGGTGGGTAGCTTGATCTTTAAGGTGGATTTTGCCATAATAAGCCTGCCCAAGCTATTTGCGGTCTTCGTCTTGACTTTGGTGGGTCTGTATGGGCTGGGCATGCTCTTTTCATCTCTGTTCATGCTTTATGGAAGGGAAGCCTGGCATGGAGTCACGCTGCTTCAGGAACCGGTTCACTTGATGTCGGGATTCTTCTTCCCGGTGAGAAACTTGGGTTTCGCCGTTGCCCTGGGAGCCTCTTTGATTCCCATGACTTTGGGTCTGGACGCCATGAGACAGCTTGCCTTCAAGACTGGAGCAAAATCCGGATTCATCTCCGCAGATGTGGAGATAGCCGCCCTGGTGGGTTTATGTGTTCTCTTCCTGGTGGTGTCCAAATACGCTCTGGAGTACATGGAGAAATTGGGTAAGAAAGAGGGAAGATTGACTCTAAGATGGCAGTAAGAATAGTTTCACCCTCGCTTTTGTTCCCTCCCCTCGAGGGAGGGAAAAATCAATTCCCTCTCCCTTGACGGGAGAAGGCTAGGGTGAGGGTGACGCAGGCCAAAGAGTCGTGGGCAGTGGACATCGAAAGCAATGTTTGAGGGAATCATGACAAACATTCTTAAGAGAGCCAAAGAAAACTTAAGAACCATAAGGACCGCAGGGAAATTGGGATGGGCCATGGAGTCTAACTGGACCGATCCGTTTCTTTTCGCCATTTACTCCATCGTCCGACCCCTGGCTTCATCCCTCATTCTGGTGGTGATGTATTACGTCGTAACCAGAGGGAAGACCGGTATGGATCTGTTCGCATACATCTATGTAGGAAATGCTTTCTTCATGTACGTGATCAACGTGCTGTTCGGGGTCAGTTGGGTCATCCATGAGGATCGGGATCATTATCAGATGATCAGGTATATCTACATATCTCCGATCAGGATGTATTATTACCTATTTGGTCGGGGCATTGCCAAGATGGTCCTAACTACCGTGGCGGTAATCATCACCATGGCTTTTGGCATGCTGGTGTTAAAGATACCGGTTAACCTGCTTGCCATTAACTATCCTTTGCTTCTCTTCTCCGTGGCAGCAGGCATCTTCATCATCACCTGTTTGGGCATACTTCTGGCTGGAGTAAGCATGGTAACGGCACATCACAGTTATGCTTTGACCGAAGGAATGGCTGGGCTTTTCTATCTTGCCTGTGGTGCCATCTATCCCATAGACATCCTGCCCGTTTGGTTGCAGTATCTGTCTAAGGCGCTGCCTTTAACTTACTGGCTGGAGCTGGTGAGAAGATCGATTCTGGGGAAAAGCCTCAGTCCCACTTTGAGCGGATACTCCGACTTTCAACTGATCTTGATCATGGCAGCAACCACACTTATCCTGGCTTTGTTCTCTCATTGGGTCTACCGATCCATCGAGTACATAGCCCGGAAGTATGGAAAGATAGATCAGTTGACCAGTTATTGATAAAAAGGGACGACAAGATCGACTTACAAGAAGGCTCAATGGAAGAGAGCCAATTATTTTGTACAATTGGGGTGTAGCAGAGAGGCAATGCATCCGGTCGTTAACCGGGAGATCGGAGGTTCGAATCCTCCCGCCCCAGAGATAACAGGATGTCAGAGAGGTAACTCAGATGGGAAAACCACCAACCAACACATTGTAGCTGCCCAATTTATTGGGCTGGATGACATGTGAGCACTCATCTGGGACATAATGATTTTCAAAAGAAACCAACGAGGTAAAACATGTTTGAAGGGAAAAAAGTCAGGATCAGAGCACTGGAGAAAACGGATATAGACGAAATCATGAGATGGGTAAACGATCCAGAGGTAATAGACAACTTGCTTATGAGGTATCCGGTTTCCAGATACCAGGAGGAAAAGTGGATTGAAAGGACGCTGGATGAGAGCAATATAAGACATAAAGCTTTCGCCCTGGAGACAAAAGAGGGGGTCTATTTAGGTGGTATAGGCCTGCATGCCATCAACTGGGAGAATCGCAACGCCGAGGTGGGCATAGTCATAGGAAAAAAGGAACACTGGAATAAAGGATATGGAACCGATGCCATGATGACCATGCTGAACTTTGCTTTTAACCGGATTAATCTCCACAGAGTTTATCTGCGAGTTTATGATTTCAACCTCAGAGGCATAAAGTCATATGAGAGGTGTGGCTTTAAAAAAGAAGGGGTCTTAAGAGAGGACCTTTATGCTCATGGCAAATACCATGACACTATAATCATGGGAATCCTGAAGAACGAATTCAAGAAGAGCCCAAATGACCAATAAGCAAGGAAACGCTTTAAACAAGAGAGGGAATTAGTACATCGTTTCCTAAATAATATTACAATAATTTGTCATTGCGAGCCCCGATGAGATCGGGGCGAAGCAATCTCTAAGTGGTTGGAATTCAATGAGATTGCTTCGTCATCCCGCCAAAGGCGGGACTCCTCGCAATGACAGGCTGAGTATAAATGATATTTTAGAGACATTTCACTATCGATGGAAAAAAATGTTGCTTTAGCCCTCATTTTAACCACGCTGGCAGGGCTCTCCACCACCCTGGGTAGCCTTTTGGGACTTGTTGTGCGAAAACCCGGACCGCGTTTTATGAGTGTCACATTAGGGTTTTCGGCTGGCGTGATGGTGATGGTCTCCTTTGTAGAACTTTTGCAGGGAAGCATCAAGTCAATTGGATTTGCCTATGCCAATTTTGGATTTTTTGCAGGGATCATTGTCATATTCCTACTCGATTTCTTTACGCCTCACGAATGGGCGGGTCATCACGATCGATCAAAGGGCGAAAAAGATGACAGGCTTCTTCGGATGGGTTTATTGGTGGCTTTAGGAATAGGAATTCACAACTTCCCGGAAGGGATGGCCACTTTTGCTGGAACTCTGAAAGATACAAAATTGGGAGTAGCCATAGCTGTTGCCATTGCCATTCATAACATTCCGGAAGGTTTGGCTGTATCGGCACCAGTTTATGCTGCCACCCATAGCCGGGGTAAGGCATTCCTTTGGTCTTTTTTATCGGGTGTGGCTGAACCTGTGGGAGCCGGCGTTGCCGCTCTCTTTCTCCTGCCTTTCCTGACACCGACCCTTTTAGGCTTGCTTCTGGCTTTCGTTGCTGGAATCATGGTCTTCATCGCCTTCGACGAGCTTGTTCCCACCTCCAGATCATATGGTCAAGAGCACCCCGCTATATTGGGGGTGATTCTCGGGATGGCGATCATGTCGCTAAGCTTGTGGTTGCTAAAATGAGAAGTTCCCTTCCCTGCTTGTAGAATTTCAAACTCTTTTCAGATGACCTTCCTTAATAGAGCTCGATGCTGGTAACGAAGCTCGACATTTTGAAACTCGATACTCGAAAATTCGTTTATCCAATTAGGTGTTATGGCTTCCAACTTCGAGCATTCATATCAATTCTATGGATCCAAATTCAGGCTTCGTCAACGCAACCCGAGCTTCTAAACTCATTCTTGTGAAATTTTCCTCTCCAATTAGATAAACTTCTGGACAAAAACGGACAACCAGTGTAAATTGGAAGTCATAAGAATTGAACCCATTGCATTAAATCTTCTTGGAGTGAATCAGGAGGACAAAGCATGAACCAAGGCGGCAAAAATTTAGTCATTATCGGCGGGGGACCGGCAGGATATGTGGGCGCCATCCGGGCGGCTCAACTGGATGCCAAAGTTACCCTGATAGAAAAAGAAGAGGTGGGCGGAACATGCTTAAACGTGGGATGCATCCCCACCAAGGTATTGACCTCCGCGGCTCACACCCTGTCTACATTGAAGCAAGCCGATCGTTGGGGACTTAAAGTTCACGGAACTGATCTGAACTGGTCCCAGTTGATGAAAAGGAAACAGATGACGGTAACCCGATTGGTTACCGGGGTGAAAAGCCTGCTCAAAGCCCGAGGGGTGAATGTGGTCAAAGGATCGGCTGCCTTTGTGGATGAAAAAACAATTGAAGTGAAAATGAAAGATGGTTCAATTGAAAAAATTGGGGGAGATAAGCTCCTCGTCGCCACCGGCTCGATTCCTATTCAGCTTCCCATTCCGGGAATCGAATCAGACGGGGTAATAGACAGCACCGGTGCTCTATCTTTAAATTCAATCCCCAAAAGCATGTTAATCATCGGAGGCGGAGCTATAGGGTGTGAGTTTGCCTATATCTATCACTCTTTCGGAACGCAGGTCATCATTGTGGAGATGCTCTCCCAGATTCTGCCCGGAGAAGACGAGGAGGTTGCCGCCGGTTTAAGGAACTCCCTGGAAAAATCAGGAATCAAGATATTCACCAACTCCAAGGTCTCAAAAATCGAACCGACCAAAGAAGGTAAACTGACTGTGACCATCTCCGCAACAGCGGAAGAGACAAAGGTGGAAGTGGAAAAGGTTTTAATGTCAGTGGGGCGAAAAGCTAATACCAAGGATTTGGGCTTGGAGAAGTTAGGAATCAAGATGGACCGGGGAACCATCGTTGTTGACGATCATCTCAGAACCAGCCAGCCCCATATCTTTGCCGCCGGAGACTGCATCGGCAACTGGCTTTTAGCACATGTAGCTTCCATGGAGGCAGAGATAGCAGTGGAAAATGCACTGGGCGAGGATAAAAAGATGGACTATACCGCCGTCCCCTGCTGTATCTTCACCCATCCGGAGATAGGAAGCGCAGGACTTAATGAGAAACAAGCTAAAGAAAAAGGGCTGGATGTGAAAACGGGAAAATTCCCCATGCTGGCTTGCGGAAGAGCCCAGGCAGAAAACGAAACAGAGGGGTTTGTCAAAATCGTCGCAGAAAAAAATTCCGGAAAGATATTGGGAGCCCAGATTCTGGGACACCGAGCCACGGACCTGATCGCAGAGCTGACCTTAGCCATCCAGATGGGAGCAAAAACTCAGGATATAATAGACACCATCCACGCCCATCCCACCCTGAGCGAGCCAACAAGAGAAGCTGTTTTGAAGTTAGAGGGCAGATCTCTTCACATATTGTAAACGGTTTTTCTAAATTATTATCTGAGCTTTCCCGGGCAAATTTGAAGGTTAACCTCTACATTTAATGATTATTTGCAGGGACGGGGGATTCTATCTCGCCCTAAGGTTCACTCAAAGATACAGCAATCATTTTTATCTTGCCAATTTTACTAAAGGTCATCTCCTTCCCTTTCGGTGTATCTTATGGTCCAGGGACAGACTGAGATACAAATCCCACAAATAGTCCCGTCAATCCCAGCCTTCTTTGCATGTTCTCTTGCGGTCTTGCGGCAGGCAGAGGCACTGAAGAAGGAATCTCGACAAGCATTCACATTCCAGTCTCTTCCTGAAGGGGCTTTCCCGGGACATGATTCCACGCAAAGTGTGCAATCGCCGCAAAGAGAATGGTTTGTTGGAATCGCCGTTTCCAACTCAGCATCAGTTAAAACCGTAGTAAGCCGAACAGCAGAACCAAATTTTTCAGTAACCAGAAGGGCACACTTTCCTATCCATCCCAGCCCGGCCCGTGTGGCAACTGTTTTGTGCGGCAGAGCCGTGCTATCCGTTTTGGGGTCAATTCCTACATTTGTGGGAGCTTTCGAAATTGCCTGATACCCATAATCTCTTATCATGCTCGCGGTAAATTCTCCTAAATTTGACAGGAGGGTATTAGCTCTTGAATATTCAGAATAATACTCCTGGGTGGGACCGGTGCGGATATTCGCAATTATGGATGCATCCAATGCCGCGGCAATTGAAACGGCAAATCTCACGGAATTGCGAAAATCCCCTGGAATTCGGATCAGATCGGCAAAACCGATCAGTGACGCCCCCTTAACCAGTAAAGCCTCTTTGATGTCCAAACACAGATCACTTGTGTCCATGTCCCTTATTAACCTATTTGAAGCTGGCGACTAAAATTTCACGGTTTAAGAAGTGCCATGTCTTTTTGCATCAACTGTTATATCTATCTTTCAGCCAGAACAATTTGCAAATATTCCCAACTGGTAGTGTTCGTTTTAACTATCCTAAACCCAGCTCGTTCGATTTCATTTATCAACCCGCATTTTAGCATGTTCTTGTAAGTTGGGTATTCAGGATTAAAACGCTCCAGAAAATCAAACAAGCCTGCTTTCCACTTTCGTTTTGGTTTGTTATGCTCAATGATGACTATCTTGCCGCCCGGTCTGATGATCCGATAAGCCTCCGATAGAACATTCCCTCGCACTTCTTGCGGCATCTCATGGAGCGCACCACAGATAACGCCCCTATCAAAATAGCAATCTTCAAGAGGAATATCTTGAGCATCGCCCTCAATGAAAAAGAGTCCATCAGGTTTTTCTTTTTTTCGGGCAATTTTTAATTGAGCTGGAGAGATTTCAATACCTACTACTTCTCCTCCTCCAAGTCTTTTAGCCAGCATTATGGATAAAGTGCCAGTACCACTACAAACATCTATTATCTTTTCTCCCGGTTGAGGGTTGATCCATTCAATTATTGACTCCCGCCATCTTCGTTCTCCGCCAAAACCTCCGTTAAACAAGAAGCAGAATACTTTTACAAAGGGATCGCAAATATAAGAAAACCAACTATACCATTTTTCATAGACCTCACGATAATAATCTGGCATTTCCCTTTTACCCTTCATACCATATCCTCCCTGTTCTCCTGTTCGGTCAGGGGTCAAACCCCTGACCGATCCAGAGGTGCCGTTCGTTCTAATGATGCTTCGGGAATAGTCTCATTATCCCGCCAAGGCGGGGGAATTCCCGAAGCTGGTTAGGAACTGCATCGGCATTTCCTTCAGGACTACTCCTAATACCGATGCATCAGAGAGCCCCTACGTCTCTCCTTCCTCAGGTCCTCCACCATATTCAGAAGTGCATCAACCAGATCCTTTTCTTTGGTTTTTCCTAGAACTTTTCCTTTGCGGAAAAGAAGGCCGTATCCTTTTCCGCCGGCTATCCCTACGTCTGCATCTTTTGCCTCTCCGGGACCGTTCACCACACACCCCATCACGGCTATCTTAATCGGTGCCTGGATATTCCGGGTTTTTCGTTCCACCTTTTTGGTCATGGAGATTATGTCTATCTCGCATCTACCGCAGGTGGGGCAGGAGATGATGGTAGGACCATGTTCCCGCAGGTTCAAGGATTTCAAAATCTCATATCCTACCCTGACCTCTTGAATCGGATCACCGGTTAGAGAGACCCGAATCGTGTCACCGATCCCGGAGGCTAAAAGTATCCCGATACCCAAGGCCGATCTTACCGAGCCAGCTTCAGGCAGTCCCGCCTCGGTGATGCCCAGATGCAAGGGATAGTTGGTTTTCTTCGAGATGAGTTGATAGGCTTTCACGGTGGTGGGAACGTCGAAAGCCTTCAGTGAAATTACAATCTCGGTGAAATTCAGGTTCTCAAGGATTCTAACTTGTCTCAAAGCTGCCTCCACCAGAGCGGGAGGAGTCACTTTTTTGTACTTTGTCAAAAGGTCGCGGGGAAGTGAGCCGGCATTTACCCCTACCCGGATGGGAATTTTTCGCTCCTTCGCCGCCCTCACAATCTCCTTGACCTTCCACTGTGCTCCGATGTTTCCGGGGTTGATGCGGAGCTTATCCACACCCGAATCTACTGCTTTCAATGCCAATCGGTAATCAAAATGAATATCCGCTACCAGCGGGATTTCGATTTCCCTTTTGATCTTAAATAAAGATAAAGCGGCTTTCCTGTTCGGCACTGCCACTCTTATGATCTCACATCCGGCATTTTCCAGTTTTCGTATCTGTTTTATGGTGGCGGAAACGTTCTGAGTGTCAGTTTTGGTCATGGATTGGACGGAGATGGGAACTCCTCCACCCATGCCGACTTTGCCCACCCACACCTTTTTTGTCTTTTTTCTCCTCATATTATAAAAATCATATTTGATTTACCATTTGTCAATCCTTATTTTTTGATAGCGCAAAGCTAAAAGAGAATTAAGCTATTTTTAAAAGAATTGCTATAGGAACAAAGCGGTTTGAGTTTTTTAGTGTGGTATAACGAAATCAGAGGAGGTTTTTCAATAACTTTCATCATATCTGAAACATTTTCACTTGTGGATCGTATACTAAGTTGAGATGGTTACAAAAACTAAGCTATACAGAAAACCTCTGCAAGATAGAGGAATCAAACCTACATATCAACGGTTAAGGATCCTGGAGTATTTAAAGAAGCATGAAAATCATCCGACTGTGGAAATGATATATGAGGATCTGATCAAAGAGATTCCCACTATTTCAAAGACCACCATCTACAATACATTGAATGCCCTTTTGGAAAAGGGGATGATACATACCATTACCATCACCGGAACAGAGACAAGATATGATCACAAAGTCTCGCCTCATCATCATTTTTTGTGCAAAAGATGTGGGAAAATAATAGATATTGATATCGAATGTCCTTATGTGGGAAAAAAAGAATTTGATGGACACAGAATTAAAGAAATCCATGGATACTTCAAGGGCATTTGTAGAGAATGCTTAAAAAAGAAGGATAGAAGTTGATGAACCTTTTAGTGGATGTGATAATCCAGATTTGGGACTTCACCTTGATAGTTGCTCCCTGGTTGATGCTGGGTTTTCTCTTCTCCGGTCTGATTCATGCATTCGTAGGCGAGAAATTCATCCGACAGCATCTGGGGGCAGGAGGTTTTTCTTCGGTGTGGAAAGCGACCGTTTTTGGCATACCTCTCCCCATCTGCTCATGCGGTGTGATTCCGCTTGCTGCCGGGCTCAGGAATGATGGGGCGTCAAAGGCGGCGACTATGTCATTCCTGGTATCCACTCCCACCACCGGGATCGATTCAATATTCGTGACCTATGCGTTTTTGGGGACAGTATTCGCCATCGTCAGACCCCTATCCGCCCTGGTGGGAGGATTACTTGTGGGCACGCTGATAAGCGTTTTGGTGAAAGAAAAAATGGATAAAAGAGACTTTAAATCTGTTTCCATACATGCTCATCCTTTTAAGGACAGGTTAAAAGATGGCTTCAGCTACGGATTTGGGGTCCTACCGGAGGACATTGGAAAAACGATCTTTTGGGGAATTCTAATTGGGGGCGTTCTTTCCGCTCTTTTGCCTCAGGACGTATCCCAGATTTATCTTTCCAATCCGGCAATAGCTTATCCCTTGATGCTTGCCATTTCAATTCCTTTGTATGTGTGCGCCATCGCATCTGTGCCGGTGGCGGCAGCTATGTTGGCTAAGGGATTGGTGCCGGGAGCGGCGCTTACCTTCCTTATCGCCGGAACTGCCACCAATGCGGTAACCATTGCCTTCGTTGCCAAGAAATTCGGGAAGAAGGTGCTCATTATCTATCTGGCCTCCATAATCTCTCTCGCTTTGATATCCGGAATCCTGCTCGACTTTTTGATGAGTGGGGTGGTAATTAAAGACATTCTTTTTAAGGGAAGAGAAATCCCCTATTCTGTCAAGCTGATTTCCACTTTTTTGTTTGTTGGCTTGGTAATCAAAAGTTTTTTAAAGGCCAAAGGGGAAAAAATGCGGGAGGCAAAGTACACCTTTCATGTTCCGGACATGAATTGCAAGCATTGTCAATCGGCAGTTGAGAAGGCTCTGAAGGGAATTCCCGGCATCCAAGACGTTGAGGTATCGCTTAGTGAGAGGCTGGTTAAAGTAACCGGGAATGTGAACGAGAAGAGCATAAGAGAAGAG
This sequence comes from candidate division Zixibacteria bacterium SM23_73_3, assembly GCA_001304155.1. Lineage (GTDB taxonomy): Bacteria > Zixibacteria > MSB-5A5 > MSB-5A5 > SM1-73 > SM23-73-3. The sequence continues at coordinate 11,615 of LJUX01000022.1, read as the reverse complement.
TTAGAAAAGGCCGGCTTTGCTGCCGCAAAAACGGGATGACCAATCTGTCCAAAGAACAGGAACTTTTTCCAAACCTAAAAAACTGCAAGTTAAAAACATAAATTTTGCCATTTCGCATCACGCGGAGCGGGATCATCCAAAAACAACTCTAACCTTTCTGTAGACTTATCCTGAAGACTGTGGTTGTAGACAGTCTTGAATGCAGATTTGTGCTTATGGATTTGCTGTTGATTCCTGATAATAAGCACAAGATGGTAAATGGTGGGGAGAAATTGTCGTTACGAGACAAGACCCTGAAGTTTGTCTATCCCTATTTCCAAGTGATTAAACCCGGGATTTAAAGCTTTCCCGGTCTGTTTCCATCTCTTTTTTTAATCCTTTAAGCTCTGCCTCATCCTTCCTTTTCTGTGGGGTAGCTTCTACTGCCTCCCTCACGATAGCATTGATATCCAGTTTTTCACGGTCCTTTTCCGATCCAGCCTGAAAGGTCCTGGCAAATGCCTGGATGTTCTCTGCCGTCTCTGCCCCATTGGTTGCAAGCTTCTCTATAATCCTTGACCACTTCAAGATGTTATTTTTAGTGTTTTCTGGAACCGACACCTCTTCCATCTCACTTAAAATCAATTGAACCTTATCCAGAATATTGGTAGAAGTGTTATTAAAGTCATGTGCCATTCCACTGACTAAATTGCTCAATGCTTTAAGCGTCTGGGGCCGGACAAGTCGATTCTGTGTAGTTTTCAATTCGATGATGGTGTTTGTCAAAATCTCCGTCTGCTTTTTCAGCTCCTCGTAAAGCTCTGCTTTCTCGATGGAAATGGCGGCATTTTCAGCAAATATGGAAACCAGCTTCAGATCACTTTCCGTAAATTTCTTCTTTTTATCAAATAGACTGATGTTTAAAACCCCCTTAGCTTTGTTTTTTACCATCAGGGGCACGCATAAACTGGAGGTGATCTTTTTATCTTTTTTGATAAGACCGGGGAACTGGGCTTCATTTAAATCTTCACCCAAAAGCAATGGTTTGCCATGTCGCATCACCCATCCGGCAACGCTTCTCCCCATATCCGCCACTTGATTTTTAATCAGATTACTTCGGGGACCCCAAACCGAGATACAGCGTAGTCTATCTATCTCAGGATCATAAAGAAAAAGCGAAGACTGGTCTCCGCCCAGGATTCTGAGGGCTTTACTGGATATGGTGTCCAGGACCCCCGAGAGCTCCATTTCGGAATTAACCGAAGTGGTCACCTCAAATACCATCTGAAAATCCCTCAAGCGTTGCTCCAAAACCTGGGAGGCGATCCTGTTTTCCATAAGATCCCTTTGAAGTTTCTTGACAGCTATCTCCTTCAATACCACGTAGCCAATAAAGAGCAAAGAAAGAGCAACAAACCCCAAAAGCAGAAAGTCGAACGTTTGGGTATCTAGTCGCTCTTCATAAAGTTGCTGGAAATCGGAGTAGAAAATCACCAGAGTAATGAAGGCGGTAAAGACCAAGAACATGAAGAGCGTCAGAATCCACATTTGCCAATCTCGTCTGTGAACCTTCTTCAGCTCTTTTTCAAATATATCCATTTCAACACACTGAGGATGGGACGGTTTGAAGATGGGACGGAGTCAATAATCAAGATCGGCAAAAAACAGGAGTACTTAATAAAAATCTGATCAGTTGTCCCCAAAAAAAATCCCCCCTCACGGTAGTTGCCTAGTTGGGCGAAAATACTCGAATATAGCGTAAGATTCTCGCAGACCACCAACGAAGCACCGAATCAACCATGTGAAAATGCCGTGATAAATGGGAAATGAAACCTGAAGAGGTTAAGATGTTATTTCTTGACTAACTGAATTGCTTCCATCAACAGGGGGATCAGAATAAGCTGGATGGCAATTCCGGGAAGCCCGGTGATCACAGAAACCTTTACGAACGCCTCCGGTCCATAAGGGAGGGACAAAAACAGACCGAAGATGAAAAGACCAAAGGCAAAAGCCAGACGACCCAAGATCATAGCCAAAAGAAGGGACAGGACAGGAAACTTTATCACCCTTATAAGTATCCCGATAGAGACCCCGTAAACTGGCAGTTCCAGACTCATCAGAGGAACCGCATACGGAGGAGGCATGCCGGTGAGCAAAAAACTCATGAGAGGACAGACCAACCCGACGATCAAACCGCTCACCGGACTTACAAATATCCCTGCCAAGAAGACCGGAATGTGCATGGGCGAAAATATCCTCCCCGCCAGTGCCATCTGATGAAAGACGATGGGAAGGGTTATCCCCAGGGTGATAAAGAGGGCGGTTAAGGTTATCTCTTTGCTAGTTAACTTGATCATTTTTTGTTCTCGTCTAAAGTCTCAGCAAACGGGCAGGGGCATACTGGCGAACTGTATCTGTTAACACCTAAGGATGTCTTTCCGGCTCCGGGAACCCTCAACAACTCAACGACTTTCTTGCGCTGGCTAAATAGAGACCGGGTTGGTCAACGATTCTGACATCTTTGAGGCCTGTCTTCTCCATCATCTCCCTCATCTCCGAGTCGGGGGGTAAGGTATCTTGCTCGACTGCCCCTCCAGCCAATCTATGATGTTGCTCCAACTCTTTTTTACCTAAAAAATGTGCGATATAAAGCCTACCTCCCTTTTTCAGAACCCGGCTCATTTCATTTAAGGCTTTGCTCTTTCCGTTAACATGGGCAAATGTAGCCAGACAGGCTATGCAGTCGAATGTTTGATCTTTAATGGGAAGGGTCTCGCAACAAGCATTGATAAAATAGATGTCTGCCGTTTTCTTAACTTTAGCCGCTTCAAAGACCATTCTCCAAGAAAAATCCAAAGCTACAATCTTTCCTTCATCTTCGACTTTCTCAAAGAGATGAGGAAGCAAAATTCCGTTGCCTGTCCCCACATCCAGAACCCAATCTCTTGGTTTCAAATCGAATCTATCCACCAGTTTTCGAATCTGTGATGCATCATCCTGGTGATATCGATCATCCCATCCGCGAGCTTCTTGGTCAAAAAACTGCCTTTTTGATAAGTCCTTCATAGGGTAACTATTGCTTTGGCTTCGGTTAGCACCTTGACGATCTCCGGCATGTTGGTCACTCTTCCCGCTTCGATCTGATCGGCTAAACCATAAAAATTGACACAGGTACCACAGCAGATTATCTGGACTCCAAGATTTTCCAGAGAGTGAAAGCTTTCTAAGACCAGCGAGCCTTTAGCAGCCAACTTCACTCCGGAATTATACAAAACTAACATCTGAGGCTTGAGTTGGGCATCTATCAATCTCTTTAAAAAGTTGGTCATGAGACGAATTCCCAGTTCCTCATCTCCATGTCCCATCTTATCGTTATTTATTACAATCACTTTCTCCATAGAAAAGCTCCTTAGCTATGTTTTCCGAGAATATACGATTCTACGCAGCTTCTGTAAAGAGATTTAAAAAAAATCCCTCCCACCAAAAGGCGAGAGGGATTGTGAAATATTAAATCAACATGATGGGGGAGGTGCGGGCCCACCTTTGTACAGATAGTTGATCAAAAAGAGTACATCCTCAAAGTCTACCTCTCCGTCACAGGTGACATCACCGATTTCCATCGGATCGGGAGCAGGACCTCCTTTGTATAGATGGTTTATCAAGAACAGAACATCTGCCAAATCAATCACCCCGTCCCAGGTGGGATCGCCCATCATGTAACCAATATCTTGCGCCACCGTCACCAAGGTAGCAAGACACATCTTCACCACTTCCTTCATGTAAGGGAAGTTTAGACTGTCGACCACATCATAGTTCTTATGCCAACCGTTATAGAAGAAATCGCCTTCGGAAGCAAAAACCGCATCATATCCCCACTGGTAGAAGGAATAATGATCACTGCCCGAGGATTGACCCCCATATGCAGGGTTCAGATAAGTATAGGTATTTGCCATGTCCATCATAATGTTGACGAAATCCAAAGCACTTGAAGCTGCATAGATTACCACATCCTGATCAGCATCGACGCTGTGTGCTATCATGTCCGAGTTAATCATAAAATGGACATCAACGTAATGATAATAGAGCCAGTGGCAAAAATAGTCGCTGCCAATAAGTCCCTGTTCCTCCTGAGGGAAGGGGACGAAGATCACCGTGACCGGCAGGGGATTTTCAGCAATTATCCTTGCCATCTCCAAAGTAGCTACCGTTCCCGTTCCATTGTCGTCTGCTCCCGGAGCCCAAACATAAGGATTGGTTCCGCTTCCGTAAACCACCGAATCATAGTGGCCGCCGACCACGATCACCTTATCCGGCTGTGAAGTTCCCACCACGGTTGCCACCACGTTCCACTGGGGTGAGTCATAATTATAGTAATGAAGCCACAAGCTGTCTATGCCAAAGCTGTCAAACTTATCATATAGCCAATCTCTGGCTTTGACTATCGAATCGGAATAGGAATATCGGGTCTGGAAATTCTGCAATCTCAAATCCCAGGCATAGAGTGAGTCTTGGGAAATGAGCGAAAGGAGGCTGTCGATGTCGGGATAGTAGAGAGAACCCTTTGGCAAACTGATCTCTTGTGACTTGTATTTCAATGGAAGGCGATGACGGAAGACCTTGACAATATAATAACCATTTGCAGCCAAAGACCTTGCATTCTCGTCAGAGATTTTCATAAAACGTTCGTTCCCTGAGCTAACCAACACCTTGCCATATTCAGACAGATCCACCTTCTCAACTCCTTTGCTCTCCGAAATCAGATAGTAGCTTTCGGTCCACGGCTCTTCATCTATTACCTCGTAGATCAAGCCTGCATTATCCAGAGCACTCAGATTAGACTCCTCGAATTCGGCTATCACCAGGACCCCCTCTCCATTTTTCTCGGGGAACTTATGGTAGACATCAATATTGAGCTGGTTTGCCTTTTGGTAATCGGGTTCCGCCGTAAGTTCCATCTTTATCAAGACGGGTGAACCATGTGCCGACGGGAAGCCCCAGAATACCACAGCCGCGATTGTCAGGACGAAAAGAATAGTTCTAGTGGTTCGCATGAAAACTCCTTGAGAAAGTTATAGATTTAGAATACGATTTTTTCAAGTAAAACCGACCCAACCGACCCAAAAGGATTAAACCAGAAGTGTTTTCCTCTCCAACAGACTTATACTCTTAAATATAAGATACGCCAAGATTCGGATTTGTAAAGGTCGAATTTCACCCAAAATGAGTCAAAAAGCCGATTTTTCCATCTCGAGAACTTATGCTTACTCCGGACTGTATGCCAGAGACGCATTCTGGGACGACTTAATACCCCTGGGTTATTGTGGGAGTATAACAATATTTTATCTTGATATATTCAGTTGGCCGGTAACGTGTTGGAATCTCAGATACCTTTGTATTTCTTTCCGATCTTGGTAAACGCTTGGATGGCTTTGTCCATATGGGACAATTCGGTGGGGATTTCTGCCTTATCTTACAGCAAGTTAGGGGGCGGGATTGGTATTTGTTTCAATTCTGTTTCCAAATCGCAGGACTTGAACGGCTCTCGACCTATGATCTGGAGAGAGGTGGGAGTAACGTTCGGTCACTGTTATTGTCGAGTGACCCATCAGCCCCTGAACGGTTCTGAGATCGACTCCGGACATCACCAGGTAGCTGGCAAAGGTGTGCCTGAGGGTATGCAAACAGGCGTTCTTAATGCCTGCATTCCTTAGTATCTTCTTGAACCTTCTTCCAAACCAGTATTCAGGGTGAAGCAGCTGATCGTGTCCGTTGTCGAAGACATACTTCCCTCTTTGAGGTAAGTCCATTAGAATCCTCTCTACCTCAGGATTCATGGGGACTGATCTCGCCCTGTAGCTCTTTGGGTGAAACCCGCTCTCAGGCTTTGACTGAACCTTGATCAGTTTATTCTGGAAGTCTATGTCTTCCCATTCCAGGTAAGCCAACTCCGCTCTTCTTAGACCAGTGTTGAGCAGAATCCTGATAACATTCTGCATTAGGGAATCAGCCGTAGCCAGAATCCTCTCGATCTCTTCGACCGTAAGGTATCTGAGTTCCCGGACATTGCTGTTCCTGAGCTTCTTGAAATCTTTAAGTGGGTTCTCTTTCAGGCATCGCCATTCAACCACCTTGTTCAGCATGGCCTTGATGAGTACAAGATCATTATTGAAATTACTCGCACTGGATGTCTTTAGCACTCTGCCTTTGTATCCTTCAATCAGCTCCGGGGTAATACCTCTGAGCTTTACCACACCCTTCTCCTTCAAGAAAGCTGAAAACTTGTTCCATCTGCACATCTCTACTGTAAGAGTCTTCCTGGACTTGTTGAGTCTCGAATATTCCAGATACTTTGGGAGAAGATCCTTGAAAGTGACATTGTCATCCACCAGCTTCAGCTCTCCCCTCAACATCTTCAACTCAACATCCTTGAGGAAAAGTTCCGCCATCTTCTTGTGCTTTCCAAAGGATTTCATCTTCCGCTTGCCACCAACCTTATAATCCGCATACCAGCTTTTGCCTCTTTTGAAAACTCTCATTTTCTCTTTCAACTCCTTTCTGATTTGATTTCTTCTAACCAAAAAAGCCCAGTTAGCTACCCTCAAAACGTTGATCGTCTGCAAGAACAGCCAACAGGATGGAGAGTAAGCCAACCGGGCAATATGGTCCAATTCTGGCAACCCTATCCGACCGAAGATACGCCACCTCACTCTGTGGGCTCACGGCTACATGTGTACCGAAGACCGGACTTGCCCACGATGATTAAGCGCACCTGCCCATCTTGAAAAGACGGTGAGAAAATTCCCGCAGGAGTTTTCGTACGAGGTTTTGAATCGATGATTCCTGAAATCGCAAGTACTCTTCGCAGCAACCTTGCGAAGAAAAACGTGAGTATTGGTTTTCGTCCTAGTCTTTTCCGCCCTTTCACGGCGGCGACACGAGTTCAAATCTCGTTGGGACAGTCCCCAAGAAGATGCTTGACAAGGTTGCATAAATGATTATAGTGTGTTATATAAACAGAATCGATTTCGCGAGAAGTCGGATTATGATCAATATACCCAGGGGTGTGACCGGCTGGCGAGTGAATGATGCGTTTTTCGCAGGTGTGTTATACGGTACTTGAAACGGTGTTTGGGGTGTTATGCGGATACATATAAACGATCTTAAGCACAGAATAGCGGGATAGGATAAGAAGTGATAAATAACAATATGCAGAGTACGTGACTTTAAGGGATGATACCCTAAGAAGCGTTTTGCAAACATAATTCTGTGAAGGAGTGTGAATATGTTAAAGCATTCTCACAAGAACAGGAAACAAAATAGATCCTGTTGGAGATTCCTATTATTTCGAACATGTTTTGTGTTATTGGTTTTCCAGATGGCTCTCGTTCAGGCGCAAATGTCAAAATCACCACCCGCAACCCGCCAGGATAATGTGCGAGAGACTCTCCATGGTGTGGAGATCGTCGATCCATACCGCTGGCTGGAAGATCAAAACAGTCCGGAGACACGGGAATGGATAAACGCGCAGAACGATTACACCCACTTCCTCTTAGACAGCCTTCCCTTTCGGCAAAACATCCAAGACCGACTGACAGAACTGATGCGGATAGACAGGCTTACCGCACCAAAAGAGCGAAACAACCGCTACTTTCTATGGAAGAAGCGCGCCGAAGACGATCTTTGGATCCTCTATCTTCGCCAGGGGCTAAAGGGTAAGGACCAGGTCCTCATTGATCCTCATATGTTGAGCCCTGACCACACCACTGATATTAGTTTAATGGATGTATCATGGGATGGCAAACTGTTAATCTATGGAGTGCGCCATGGTGGTGAAGATGAGACTGATCTCCGGGTAATGGATGTTGAGACGCGGAAAGACCTGCCGGACCGGCTTCCCAGGGCGTTGTACCGTGGGGTTTCGCTCAAGAAAGACAAGAGCGGTTTCTATTACAACCTTCAAAGAAGAGATATTGGGACGCGAATCTATTACCACGCAATGGGGACCGACCCATCCCAGGATGTTAGGATCTTCGGTGATGGTTACGGGCCGGATAAGTGGATCGGCGCCTCGGTATCTGAGGACGGACGCTACCTGCTTATCAGAGTTGACCATGGCTGGACTAAGAGTGAAGTCTATGTCCAGGAAATTGCCACTGGAGGCCCAATCAAGACAATCGTAAACGATATCGACGCGCATTTCTACTCATGGAATGTCGACGACCTTCTTATTATGCAGACTGATTGGAATGCTCCCAATAATCGCATATTTGCTGTCGATTTAAAAGACCCTTCCCGAGACAAATGGCAGGAGATTGTTCCCCCGGGTCCTGATGCTATTCAATGGTATTCGCTTACTGGTGGCAAACTTTTTGTTCACTACCTGCATAACGTCACTTCGCGGATAAATATCTTTACGATAGAAGGTAAGCCTATGGGTGAGATTTCTCTTCCCGGGCTTGGTACGGCGAGCGGCCCTTGGGGACGTTGGGAGAGCAATGAGGCATTCATTGACTTTGGGTCTTACACCTGGCCCCGGACGACGTACCATTACAATGTTGAAACGGGTAAAATGGAGATGTGGGCGCAGGACAAGGTGCCTTTCAATCCAGACTCCTTCGAAGTTAAACAGGTATGGTACTCTTCAAGTGACGGCACGAAGATTCCGATGTTTCTCGTCCACAGAAAGGGGTTGAAACCTAATGGTAAGCATCCCACGTTACTATACGGCTACGGTGGATTCAATGCCAGCCTTACACCATGGTTCAGTTCTACAGCAGCTTTGTGGGTAGAGCAGGGTGGTGTTTATGCTGTCTCGAATCTGCGCGGCGGCGGAGAATTCGGTGAAGAGTGGCATCGCGCAGGAATGCTGGATAAAAAGCAGAACGTCTTCGACGACTTCATTGCTGCTGCAGAGTGGTTGATTGAGAACAACTATACCAACCCATCGAAACTAGCAATTCAGGGTGGTAGCAACGGGGGGTTGCTAGTGGGTGCTGCCCTCACGCAGCGGCCCGATCTCTATCAGGCCGTACTCTGCGAATTTCCTGACCTAGATATGATCGGCTACTACAGGTTCGAAAACAATAACCCACCTGCGTTGCTGGAATATGGTAACGCCTCGGACCCTGAGCAATTCAAATTCCTTTACGCATATTCGCCGTACCAACGAGTAAAACCTGGCACGAAGTACCCAGCGGTTCTCTTGACCACCGGCGATGCCGACACACGGGTTCCGCCACTTCAAGCGCGTAAGATGACCGCTCGCCTCCAATGGGCGACCGCATCTGACAAGCCTGTACTATTACTGTATGACACAAAAGCGGGTCATGCTGGCGGAAGACCTCTTAGTAAAGCAATAGAGGATCTCTCCCTAGAGATCGCTTTTCTATACTGGCAGCTCGGCATGGATTGATTCCAAATAGAAAACCGCGGGTGCCCCACAGCTCTGCTGTGGGATGGTTGGCACTTGAAACGGTGTTTGGGATGTTATACGGATCAACATAAACATAGTCAGGCCAACTTGTCCGAGACGCACGAAGGTACCTGATCTTCACCACATTGTCTACGTCATTGAGCTCGACGACTCGGTTCTCCGCGAGCCAAAGTTCGCTGCCGCGAATCCAAGCCATGATCCAAACTTGCCGTGCGTCTACGTTGGGCAAACGGGGCTGACCGCCGAACAGCGCTTTGAGAACCACCGGTCTGGACACAAGAGCAACAAGTATGCTCGCAAGTACTGCGTCAGGCTCCTGCCACACTTGTATGAGCACCTCCCAGCAATGACCTGGGAAGACTCCAAGGCGATGGAACGACAACTTGCAGAAGAGCTCCGGGACCAGGGTTATGCGGTATGGTGCGGTTAGCGTGCGTCGCCTAACACGCCGCTGAAGCCCTATGATGGCCAGGCCGTTTGTTCCGAGTGCAGACAAGCGGCTTCTCTTTTTCGCTACTCTCAGGTTTGAAACAAAACTGAAACAGCCTTCATCTAAGTCCAAGGGAGTCAACCAGGGGAGGCGGGGTGGTACTATCCGACCGAAGATACGCCACCTCACTCAGTGGGCTCACGCTTAGATGTGTACCTAAGATCGGACTCCGCCACGATGGTTAAACGCATCTGCTCATCTTGAAAAGGCGGTGAGGAAATTTCCGCAGGGGTTTTTGAAGCGAAATAAGAATGGACGATTTCCAAGATCAATTTCTCTTTGCTCGTGGCAACCCAGGTTCAAAACGTCGCAGGGTAATGCTTAAATCTTTTTTCATCACCGCACGTATCGTATAAAAAGCATCGATGATTCCGATGCCGTTGGGAAAAATGTTATGTCAGATTTCTGTGTTCACTTTCTGAAAGAAGGATAAGGTATGGAAGGCAATCATCTACAGCAGAAAAGAGATAGAGTTTCGATTTTTGATGCAAGCACAGGCGTGGTGAAAGAGGTGGAGAAGATAAACAAATCAGATGAGGAGTGGAAAAGCTGGCTTATCCCTCAGCAATACCTGATCACAAGAAAAAAAGGAACAGAAAGGGCATTCAGCGGGAAATACTACACCCTAAAAGAAGAAGGGATTTACCGGTGCGTCTGTTGTGGTACTGATCTTTTCAGTTCAGATACGAAATTCGAATCTGGATCAGGCTGGCCAAGTTTTTGGGCACCGGTTTCGGAGAAAAATGTCTCCACCAATATTGACTATGGTGATGGGAGGATCAGGACTGAGGTAATCTGCAGAAGGTGTGATGCACATCTGGGACATGTTTTTGATGATGGATGACCACCCACGGGGAAACGTTTTTGCATAAATTCGGCTGCCTTGAAGTTTGTGAAGAAGCACAGGTAAAGCTTTATGAAAAGGGAGTGGGAATAAACGGAAGACCAAAATGTATCAAAAAGGGAGGGAGAAGCCATAAAGCCAGATCTTCCAAAAAGCATTTTAAATAGGATTGGCTTACTTCATGCTTGAGAATTTCCTTAATCGCAATACCAACAGGAGGAACCCGAAATGATCAAATACTTCCCAATCATCATTTTGTTTTTAGCTGCCGGATGTGCATGTTGCAGGCAAACCTTTCATGTGAGGGATATTGAGCCTGGTGATTTTTTTCGGCAGAAGATTGATTCCAACACCTTCATAGAGATTTCCATAGAAGGTGGTGGGATTTATGGAGGAATCAACCCTACGACAAAAAACAGAAAAGTGATAAGGACTGACGGAGGAATCACCGTTACCAAGGAGCAGCTTCACACAGGTGGAAAAGTTGAGACTTTTTTTACAACCAGGGCTGAGGTGGAGGAACTGGCAAGATTCATCCGAGATAATGGATTCTTTGGTTTGAACGGTATTTATGACTGCAGTGAATCCAACAGCGAATGCCAGGGTAGGAAAAAGAAATATCCACGTCCTGTTCCCTTGGAGATTGAGGTCACAATTGGAGATTTGAAAAAGAAGGTGATTGTAACCGTTTATGAGAAAGGGATGATTGATTATCCTGACAATCTGGAGGTGATAGTCAACCAGGTAAGCAGGGTAATAGATCAAGCCAGGCAATGATCTGTAATAGTTAAGACTTAATCTGACATTCCGATATGAGAAGAGGACTATTTAAAAAGGAGGAATGTCAGATGACTGATCAGCAGAAGATA
>LJUX01000077.1 GCA_001304155.1 candidate division Zixibacteria bacterium SM23_73_3 | reverse complement strand
AATGGCGGTTTTCTGTCCTGACAAAAGGATGAAGAAAACAAGATGCATAAAAAATAGTTTGATTATTGGATGATGATCTTGTAATTTTCTCCCATGCACATGGAGAAGAAAACCTACAGCCCTGAAAAGACCAAAGAATTCGGCAAAAGTTTATCCCAACAACTCAAACCCGGCTCGGTGGTGGCTCTGATAGGTTCCTTGGGCAGTGGAAAGACCGTTTTAATTCAAGGCATCTGCTCCGGATTAGGAGTGGAGAAAGCAGTCACCAGCCCCAGCTTTGTGATAATCAATGAATATCCAGGGAGATGGCATAACTCCCCTGTGTGGATATATCATTTTGATTTATATCGCTTGGAAAATGTGGATGAATTTATTAAATTAGGTTACGAGGAATACTTCTATGGCAGGGGGATAACCTTAATCGAATGGGCAGAGAAGGTGAAGCCCTTTTTGCCCAAAAAGAGGTGGGAGATAAACTTAAAGATCCTATCTGAAAACGAAAGAGAAATTCGCGTAGAACAGTTTTGACCCATAAATTAACGAGATATCGAGTCTAAAAGATGAAAGTTTTGGGTGTAGATACCTCCACCATGACCGCGGGAGTGGGTATCGTTGACCAGGAAGAGGTTTTGGTGGATCTGAAGTTCGACGTGAGGGTCACTTATTCCGAAATTCTTATGCCCACCATCGATCTGGCTCTAAGGACTGTGGAACTGGAAATAAGCGACTTGGACGGATTTGCGCTCTCAATCGGACCGGGCTCCTTCACCGGTTTGAGGATCGGATTATCCACCATAAAGGGACTGTGCTTTGCCTCCGGAAAACCTCTTGCCAGCGTTCCCAGCTTGGATGCCTTAGCTTCGCTTTCCCTTTACTGCCGGTATCCGGTGGTGCCTCTTCTGGATGCCAAAAAAGACGAAGTATATGCGGCTATCTATGATACCAGTGAAGGAGAATTGAGAAGAAAAAGCGAATATCTGGTAATTGGTGTAGAGGATTTGGTAAAAAAGATTTCAGAAAAGACCCTTTTTGTGGGTTCGGGAGCAAAACTTTATCGGAAAGAACTGATTGATCTTTTGGGAGAGAAAGCTTGTTTTGCCACGGGCGAACAATCCATCCCCAGCGGCGCATCTGTGGCTCGGATAGGCTTAAACAAGCTGGCATCTGGTCAAACAGAGAACATCACTGATCTAGAGCCTTTGTATATTAGAATGTCGGAGGCGGAACTGAAATTCAAAAATGTGCCCAGAGGTTGAGCATATCACTATCGAGAGGATGGGTGAGAATGATCTGGAAGAGGTTGCCCGATTGGAGAGGCTCTGTTTTTCTGATCCCTGGAGCAAGAAAAGCTTCGAGGAAGAGCTTAAACATCGGTTTTCCATTCCACTAGTGGTGAAGTGTAACACAAGAGTCATTGGTTATGTCTGCCTGTGGCACTTATATGATCAGATGGAGATAGCAAATTTCGCCATATCACCTGAACATAGAGGAAAGGGCATCGGAAAGATGATGATGGAAAGGGTGCTCTTAGAGGCAAAAAAAAGAGGTTGCTCAAGCGTGATGCTAAGCGTGAGGGAGTCAAACCTGTCTGCCTTAAGTCTTTATGCCAAATCTGGTTTTATAGAGGTGGAAAGAAGAAAAAATTATTACCGACATCCCACCGAAGACGCCATAATTATGATGAGAAATCTTTGAGAGAGTGTAAAAGCTCATTGGACTGTGAACCGATGGAGTGGTTTAGAAAAGCAAAAGAGGGTTTGATCCCCCAGAGAAAGAAGGAGATTCCCGACGGAATCTGGGTCAAGTGCGATTCTTGTGGGGAGATCATATACAGAAAAGAACTGGAAAAAGACCTGTGGGTTTGCTCCAAATGCGACCATCATTTTCGCATAAAGAGCAGAGAATACATCAACTTGGTCTTGGACCATGGTGAATTAGAGGAATACGATGCGAATCTGGAGTCCTCCGACCCTCTGGGATTTAAGGATTCAAAAAGATACCCGGATCGTATCAAGGGCTCCCAGAAAAAGACTGACCTCAAGGATGCCGTAGTGGCAGGAATCGGCAAAGTGGATGGACTGGAGATTAGCTTCGGGGTTATGGACTTCGGATTCATCGGGGGAAGCATGGGTTCGGTGGTGGGGGAGAAGGTTGCCCGCACAATTGAGAGATCATCGGAAAGAAGGATTCCTCTGGTGATCGTCTCCTGTTCTGGGGGTGCCAGAATGCAGGAGGGGATATTGTCTTTGATGCAGATGGCAAAGACCTCCGCACTCTTAGCCCGGCTGTATGATCAGAACATTCCCTACATTTCCGTTCTGACCAATCCCACCACTGCGGGAGTGATGGCAAGCTATGCCTCTTTAGGCGATGTGATCATTGCCGAGCCCAAGGCGCTTTTAGGATTTGCCGGTCCCCGGGTGATTCAGCAGACCATAAAGCAGGACCTTCCTCCCGGCTTCCAGAGCTCGGAATTCTTCTTAGAACACGGCTTTTTGGACATCATCTGTCACCGCAAGGATTTGAAAAAAAACATCTCCTTGTTATTAGAATATCTGAGCTGAACCTTCTTTTGCCTCCAGCATCAGATACAACCCTTTTAATCATCCGAAAGGTGCTAATTGTGACGTTTCTGACCTCCAAATGTGGGGTCCGGCCTTGTGTTGGACGAAAAGGCTTCTGAACAAAAGAGCAAAATTCAAGTCAGTAGGCATTGCTTAGTAGATGTATATTGCCAATTCTCACATTGCGCAGACCGGCGTTTTCTGCCGCAAGTTTACACTGTTCTGCATGTATTTTTGAGGTGGTGGGAAGATCGGTCATATAGAATTGGGGATGAAAGCCTAATAGAGCATAGGGGATATCCTTGTCCAGGTCGGCGATAAAGCCTGCAATCTTAGACACCTCCTCCCCCTCAACGTATCCCGGAACAAGCAAGGTGCTGGCAATAAGAAAGGGTGGATCAGGGCGTGTCTTGGCGATTTCCGACAGCATTTCAAAGTTTTTCAAAGTTCTCTTGTTAGTCACTCCACACATGGCGATATTCAGATTTTCATCGAAAGCCTTCAGATCGAATTTGACACATCCCCCTGATTTTAAGGACAAATCCGCCATCTTTTCTAAATAGTGAGGATTCATCGCCCCGTTGGTTTCCCAGCAGATACGCAATATTTTTCCTTCACTTCTATTCAATGCTTCTTTGGACGTCTCAAGGGCATGTTGAACCTGAGGGGCAGGATCTCCTCCGAAGTAGCAGATGCAGGAGGTTTTCTCATCCACACAATCTGCCAGTTGTTCTGCAGTTGTCTTTCTTTTGGAATAAACATCTTTTCGAAAGTGCCAGTTCTGGCAGAAAAGGCAGTTAAAAGAGCAGGCTTGATAAAACACGGCTAAGTTTTTGAAGCCATATTCTGGTCCGGGTAAATGGGAAAATTTTGGATAGCCTGCTTTTGATCCTCCCGCGCACACCCAGTCCGCCACGCAGTTGGTGGGAAGATGATCGTAATACCAGTTTAAGTTCCCCTCATCTTTCCCCCCACCCCAAAGTTTTCCATCTGTGTTTTTTCTCAGGCCGCAATAGCCTTTTCCACCTTCTGGAATTTTGCACTCGTTAACACAGAAATTGCATTGAACTCCTTGAGGGTCTTGGGGTGGGTTTGTAGGCAGATCAAATTCCATTCGGGATCTGGCATGAACTCTCTGAATACGAGGCAAGACCTTCTCAAAATCATTTCTGATACAGTCCAGGCAGACCTCCAAGGCTTTGGAAATAAGCTTGGACCCTTTTCCACAATTTATGCACTCAGCCATTTGTCTCAACTTGTAGGTCGGATATGTCTCGCCAATGGTAAGACTATACGACAAGGATGTTAATCAATTGAATCTACCTGGGATGCTTTTATGGCAATAAGGACATTTGCCATCTTTAATTTCATATTGAGAAATACTGTTCGGATAGGGGTTGCACCCCTATCCGTGATCGGGCAAGGGTTGAATCCTTCAGGTCAAGCCCCTGCCCCAACGGAGAAATTAATCAAATCTTCCCCGAATGGTTGTATGGCAATAAGGACATTTGCCATCTTTAATTTCATATCGAGAAATATCAAATCCATTTCTCTTTATCAAAAGCTTCTGGCAGGTGGGGCAATAGGTGTTTTCAGCCGGATGACCCCACACGTTGCCCAGATACACATGTTTTAGACCTAACTTCTGGCCGATTTCTCTTGCCTTTTCCAATGTGGAAATGGGAGTGGCTGGTATACCAGAAAGTTCTAAGTGGGGGACAAATTGAGTCACATGCCAGGGAGTATCTTCGCCTAAATCCTTCCTTATCCAGGAGGCGATCCCTTTCAATTGCGCCTCATCGTCGTTATATCCGGGAATTATGTTGGTTATGATCTCCACCCACATGCCCCATTTTTCTTTTGCCCTCTTGGTCACCTTCAAAATCCCTTCAAAATCATCAACGTGACACATCTTTCTATAGAAATCATCAGAAAATCCTTTGATGTCTACCCTGAAGGCATCCAAAAAAGGACCGATCAGATCCAAAGCTTCCGGAGTTATGAAACCGTTGGTCACATAGTTGGTCAAAAGACCATTCTCTTTGGCTAATTTTGCACAATTCAGGGTATACTCAAACCAGATGGTTGGCTCGTTATAAGTCCAGGAGATTCCTTTGCATTTGTGTTGCTTGGCTAATTCAACTGAATCTTGTGGAGTAATAAGTTCTGTGTCATATTTGCCTAAATCTATTCTGGCATGAGCGATATCCCAGTTCTGACAGCCGGGGCATCGAAAGTTGCATCCCAGAGTCCCCAAAGATAGCCACAGGCTTCCCGGATAAAAATGAAAGAGCGGCTTTTTCTCGATGGGAGAGATCATAAAGCAAGAGACCTCAGAATAAATGAGAGAATAGAGTTTCCCCTGCTTATTGAATCTGGTATAGCAATATCCTAACTTCTCTGGCTTGATCTCACACCTTCGCTGACAGATATTGCATCTTACGCTTCCAGCTGGGAGCATCTCATAAAGTGGGGCTTCTTTCAGTTTACCAGAAATTTCCGTAGCCAAGTGGTTTTTGATCAAATTTTCCTCCAACAGTTTTTGAAAAACTTTTTTCGCAGGGCTGGTCATGCCATAGGCAGATCCCGCCAGAGGCGGGGAAGCCCTGCCTACAAATGCACAGGTGGTTGATCTTTTGTCTGCAGGTGTGCCCTTATGGGCATACTGCAGGGCTCAAGCGATAGTCTAAGCACTTTGACCCGACCAGTATGTTTATCAACCTATATTAATATTAATGATTATAAAAGATCCGATACAAAATTGCAAAGATTTTGTACTAAGTTTTCAAAGATATTTTTGAAAGTTGACTTTTGCCCTCCCTCATGTTAATTTCCTGATGGTTTTGATTCTTAAGCTCAAAGGAGTATGACATGGTCAAGAAGTTCAAAGGAAAAACCTGGGTGGTGGGTGATGACATTGATACTGATCAAATCTTTCACGGGCAATATCTCCCCTTAACCGACCCCAAGGAGATGGCAAAACATGCCATGGAATTTGTTCCGGGGATGGAGGACTTTATCAAAAAGGTCAAACCCGGTGACATCGTGATTGCGGGGAAAAACTTCGGATGCGGTTCCTCGCGGGAGCATGCGGTGGTCTGCCTGCAAGAAAACGGCGTAAGCTGTGTGATGGCAGATTCTTTTGCTCGCATCTTCTATCGCAACGCTGTCAATTTGGGCTTTCCCCTTATGGAATGCCCGGGAATTTCTAAGATTGTGAAGACAGGAGACAAAGTTGAGGTGAATCTGGAAACCGGAGAGGTTACCAATCTCTCTACCAAGAAAAAGTTGAAAGGACAACCACCATCGGGTTTGGAGTTGGAAATCGCCAAAAAGGGCGGGCTTTTGAATTATTTGAAAGGTTAGACGGTAAATCTGGATTTGTTAGATTGGTTTTGTTTTGTAATCCTTTTGTTTTGTAGTTGCCCAATTCATTGGGCATAAAATTCCGCTCGATCAATCGAGCAGCTACGTTCTTATGGGTCCTGACACAACACGAAATTCATAGTTAGGCGGCGCAAGATGCCGCAGAATAAGCAAGATGGAGGTGTTAGTCAATGCCAGTACGTATTACTATCAAGCGAGGAAATTGCCAGGGCGATGTCCATGAGATCGGGCAAGTATTCACCGTAGACGAGACAACCCCTGAAGGAATATGTATAGGTGCCTGGGACGCTATATCTCCTTATGTTATGGCTTTGTGGTATGGTGGCAACTTTCCCTGGGCAGAAGAGGAGGGGACTGCAACGATTCACTGTCCCGACCCAAAAGGCATAACGCTTGAACTCAGACGCATCGAGAAATAGTCGACTTTTGTAGTTGCCCAATTCATTGGGCAAAAAGCGCTCGACAAATCAAGCAACTAACTTTTGTTGACTTTTTTTGTGTCTGCCAAGTCCCCTGACCTGGCGGTAGTGTGCTGTCGGGTCCGGGGAGCTGACAGGCACAGGATTCAGACACAATCCCCAATGAGCGTGATTGAGGGCACACCGATTTATTGAAAAGCCGAATCCTGGTGACTGACGCTTCAGAAGTTGTTACGGCTGGAATCACAGTACAACCCAAAAAGTTAAAATAATTCTTGACATTCAAGGCAAATGGGGGATAATATATCTATCACCTCATTCTGTCGCACCTTTAGATTTCTGGCTTAGCTGAAGTTGGGTGGGTGAATTAGAGAGGATGAAAACGCCGGAAAAAAAGGGCTTTGAGGACCATGCCGAGGTATTGTGAGAGTGAGAGGAGTTGGAGTCTTATACGGAATAAGATGATCCCCGGTGAGCTGGCTGTTTAAATGTCCTTTGGGTAAATGACCAGTTACTACTACTGGAGCGCTCGAGCCATAGACTTTCTAGCAATATCATTAGTCGGAAAACCATTAACATAAATTCTTAAAACAAAGGAGGTTCCAGATGGAGAAGAAAAAAAAGACCTTGACCACCAACTTCGGCACTCCGGTCTCCGATGACCAGAACAGCATCACCGCGGGTATTCCGGGACCTGTTCTGATGCAAGACGTCCACCTGCTCGAAAAGTTAGCCCATTTCGATCGCGAGCGTATTCCCGAGCGTGTTGTTCACGCCAAAGGGGCGGGGGCTTATGGATATTTTGAGGTCTCCCACGACGTGACAAAATATACCAGAGCCAAATTCCTCTCCCAGGTGGGCAAGCGCACCGAGCTCTTTGCGCGCTTTTCAACCGTGGGCGGTGAAAAGGGTTCCGCAGATGCTGAGCGTGATCCCCGGGGCTTCGCGCTGAAGTTTTACACCGAAGAGGGGAACTATGACATGGTGGGGAACAACACTCCCGTCTTCTTCATACGTGATCCTCTGAAGTTTCCGGACTTCATCCACACTCAAAAGCGGAACCCTGCCACCAACCTTAAAGATGCGGACATGTTCTGGGATTTTCTTTCTCTGACTCCTGAGTCAATTCACCAGGTTACCGTTCTTTTCTCCGACCGGGGCACGCCCAAGACCTACCGCCACATGAACGGATACAGCAGTCACACCTACATGTGGTATAACAAAAAGAACGAGTATGTCTGGGTGCAGTATCACTTCAAAACGGAGCAGGGCATTCAGAATTTCACCCGGGAAGAGGCTGATCACATGAAAAGCGTGGACCCCGATCACGCCACCCGTGACCTGCATGAGGCTATCGCTCGAGGTGATTATCCATCATGGAGGCTGGAGGTGCAGATCATGACGCCGGAGCAAGCCAAAGATTACCGTTTTGACCCCTTTGATATTACCAAGGTCTGGCCTCACGCCGACTTCCCGCCCCTTACCATAGGGCGT
>LJUX01000076.1 GCA_001304155.1 candidate division Zixibacteria bacterium SM23_73_3 | reverse complement strand
AAGGGGAACTTCACTAAAGCTATTATGATTACTTTTCCTTTCCTGACCTCTTGGCCAGGTGAGAAGATCTCGGTGATCAGGTGGGTTAAGAACAGAAGATTCAAGCATCCCCAGACAGTTCCAGCCAGAATACCTGCTCCAAATTTGAAATCGTAATAAACGGTGACGAAAAGAAAGCCCAAAACTGCCAGCACCAGTGAGGTCTTTATCACTCTATGAATGAATTCTACACCCATGATCAAAAATTTGGAAATCCCACCAAAGGCGGGAGAGGTTTTCTTATTTTATCTGACTTGCCTTCTTGATCAGATCGTAAACTCCTTTTCCGGCAGCAACTAATCCAAGAATTAAAAAGATCATCCATAGATAAGTGGTGCCTAGCTTCTGATCCAGGAATCTTCCGATCCACAGTCCCAAAAGAGGTGCCACCATCATCAGTATCGGAATTGTGGTCAGGATACCTATCTGACGGTAATTAGAGTACTTATCATCCCGTTTTTTGTTCACGCTCTAAGACAGTTCATTTTTTCTTCATCATTTTTTCTTCATTGTTCCAACTCTTTGGCAAACCAAGCTTGGTTTAAAGTTTTTTTATTATAATATCCTATATGAATCAAGTCAAGCATTTTTAAAGTCTCTCTATCGGTTGACGGTAGGAGCAATTCATGAATTGCCCCTACAAAATAATGTCTCAACCAGGACGCATCCTGAATTTCACCTCTGAGTGTAGCATCCGAGCCGGTCCTATATCATAAGGTATGGGGCTTGTTTCAGAGAAGCCACTTTTCATTTATGAAGGTGGGAGTGGGATAAAGAAACGAATCTTTAAATTTGCTCACAGATGGATGGATTCATGTTCCCCTTCTACATTATTCCTATTATAGCTTTAGCAGGCGGAATATATCTTGTTGAGGACAAGACCGTCTCATGTTTTATTAAGTTTTTTGAGCATTAGTTGTATTGCGCCTGAGACCTTCTCGATCGAAACGCTCCATTACTGCTTTTATCAAAATGGGCCAGGCGATGGTGGCATCGCAGAGCACCTCGGCCCATTCCCCCCCCTCTTTTTTGGGGACAAATTTTCCCCAGGAGAGACCTTCGCTATAAGTGCATCCGGAAAGCCCGCCCCAATGCACAGGCTCCGGGCAGATTCTGACCCCATATTTAAAACGATTCAGTTCGTTTCCCTCGCCAAACCTGCGATAGACAGCCTCCAGATAAGGACCCACCTGCTGGCTCCAGTTTCGGGGAACTCCACCTCCGATAGTGAATATTCCAGTTTGCTTTGCTTGTTGGATTCTTCTGGCATAATCCTGCAGGTCAAGAAAAGGATCGAAACGAAGTGGAGGTTTTCCTTGTTCCTTTCTTATCCGATTGTATATGGAAAAATTCAAGCCCAGTTCTGAGTCGGTGAAAGCGGGAATGTAGACCGGGACTTTTTTCTTCCATGCACTTTTAAGGATTCCCCGCTCCTTCTCGTTTCTGAAAAGATATTCTCCTACCTTTTGTAAGAGTTGAGTGCTTGAGCACGGAGTTTGATTATCTATACCTTCCCAAATTTTATCCAAAACAAACCCGGTACCCCTTAAGTTTTTCTCAGCCTCGATGGTGTCGTAAACTCGGTTGTACCCATGCTGGTAGAGTTGATCATCCGTCCAGTTTGTTGCATGCTTGAAGTGAACGGCTCCCACATTTTCCACCAGACCATGCATAACCAAAGCCCCGGTGGAGACCACCGCATCCAAAAAACCCCGATCGATCATCTCACACAAAACCAATCCCATCTTAGCCATGGTCATGGCTCCAGAGAAGGTGCCCACAATAAAGCAATCCGGATCCTTCAACATGGCGGTATAAACCTCAAAAGCCTCTCCTAAATTTCTTGCTCCAAAAGCGGTATCCGCCATTTGAACGAGCAGTTCTTCGAAGCTGGTTACCTGGGAGAGGTCCAACGCACGGAGAGGCTTGAGTCCATGAATAAAGCCATCCCCAAAATCATCAAGCTTCCTTGTCTTTTTATTCTCGCTCATTACTACCCAGTCTCACTTTTCAATTTATTGCATATAGATTTTTTTCATTACCCTAAAAGCCTTTTCTATTATAGCCCACTTTATTTGTTAAGTCAAGATGTTTCTATGGAGATCTTATGAAGAACTACTTTAAAGGACAAATTAGAGTATTCACCTTTAGGTGAACCAGTAGAGTTCTAATGTAGCGGAAGAAACCTTTAGGTTTCCATTAATGAGGTTGGAAATAGGGGAGAGGTTTTCTGTTGATTGCAATTCAAAACGTTAACTTTCAAAGTGGAAAAGGGATCAAAAAAAGAGGATAGTCAGTTGAGTAGAAAAAGCGAGGAAGCTCTCTTACTCAACTTGCTATCCTCGGAAGGATGGTAACAAATTTCCTGCCCTAATTTTTTTATCGGTAATCTGTATAATTTCTTAACACCTGGAATTTGTCCACTGTCAACCTAAATGGCTTACCCATTCTTCAGCCTTCTATCAGTTTTACTATAACCTTACGAGTGCGCGGTCCATCGAACTCACAGAAAAAGATACCCTGCCAGGTGCCCAAAACTAAACTTCCTCCATCTAAGAGAAGAGTTTCTGAGGAGCCGATGATGCTGCTCTTTATATGAGCGGCAGCATTACCTTCCATATGAGAGTAGTTGTCGTCGAATGGGATGACTTTGTTGAGTTCTGTGATAATGTCACGCCGGACTGAGGGATCGGCGTTTTCGTTTATGGTCACCGCGGCGGTGGTATGTGGAACATATACGGTGCATAAACCAAATTTGATCTTAGCTTCTGAGATTGCCTTTTCAACCAGATGGGTGATATCAAGTAGCTCCACCCGGCTTGAGGTTTTAACCCTTAATTCTTTCATCATATAATCGCCTCTTTATTTAAAAAGATGCACAAAGTCTGTTTCACAAATCAAATGTTTACCTCTGCTGATCAGGTAAACAAAGCCTCTGCAAACCAGACCGGATCAAATTTCTGGAAGTCTTCTGGCTTTTCACCTAATCCTATATATCTCACTGGTACTTTAAACTCGTCTGCGATGGCAATCATTATCCCCCCCTTAGCGGTTCCATCCAGTTTTGTCAAAAAGATTCCGGTGATTCCCACCGCATCATTAAACATCCTCACCTGGGATAAACCATTTTGTCCGGTGGTGGCATCAATCACCAGAAGAACCTCATGCGGCGCACCAGAAAGGGCTTTTCCCATCACCCTTTTAATTTTTTTTAACTCCTCCATCAGATTGACTTTGGTATGAAGTCTTCCGGCAGTATCGGCTATCACCACATCCAACCCTCTGGCGCTGGCGGAGTTTATGGCGTCAAAGGCGACCGATGCAGGATCCTGATTGGGCATACTTTTGACCATCTCCACTCCCACCCTTTTTGCCCAGATTTCGAGCTGTTCTCCTGCAGCCGCTCTGAAAGTATCACAAGCCGCCATTAAAACTTTTTTTCCCTGATCTTTGAAATCTTTGGCTAACTTGGCAATTGACGTAGTCTTTCCGGTCCCATTAACACCCACCATCATAATCACATGGGGAGAGAATAGATCGTTACTGGAAGTCTCTCCGGCAGTCAGAATAGAGGTAACCTGATCTTTGAGAAGCCCGATAACTTTTTCTGAAGCCTCTATTTTATTCTTTGTAGCTTCTTTTTTTACACCTTCAACTATCCTTACGGTGGTGGATGGTCCCACGTCTGCCTTAATTAAGATCTCCTCCAGTTCATCCAAGAGTTCTTGATCAATCTTTTTGTGAAGCCCCACTGCCTGGGATATTCTTCCCAGAAGATTCTCTTTGGTTTTAAAGAGACCGAATTTCAGTTTTTCCAACGAAAATTTCACTGATGCCTCATTTCTATGATAGATATTATTATAATGAGCGTTGCTAAAGGATTTTGAATTGTCATTGTGAACGACTGAGGGGAGCGTGGTCCCGCCATGGGCGGGACTTCGTCGAGCTCCCTCGCTGCCCCCTCACTACGTTCGAGGCTTCGTCTCGGGACAAGCCTCGCAATGACAGGCTAAAACATAGAGTTATTTTGGAAACATTCCACTTGAGTCTATTTTGCTACCACCTCGTGTTTGTCAAATCTCACCGACACGATCTTTGATACCCCCGGCTGTTCCATGGTGACTCCATAGAGGATATCCGCCGCCTCCATGGTGAGTTTATTGTGCGTGATAAGGATAAACTGTGTGTTTGAACTGAAGTGTTTGATCAGCTTTAAGAATCTGGTGGTGTTTGGATCATCCAGAGGGGCGTCCACCTCATCCAAAATACAGAAGGGACTGGGTTTCACCAGATAAATTGCAAAAAGCAGGGCGATGGCAGTTAGGGCTTTCTCTCCTCCGGAGAGCTGGGAAATGTTTAGAAGCTTTTTCCCATAGGGGCGAGCAGATATCTGGACGGGAGACTCCAGAGGATCTTCTGATTCTGTCAATCTTAATTCTGTCTCCCCTCCATCGAACAACTCCTCAAAGACCTTCTGAAAGTTGCCCCTGATCTGCTCAAAGGTTTGAGTGAAAAGCGTTTGAGCGGTATGATTGATCTTGGCGATGGTGGAGATCAGAGTTTGCTTTGCCTCAGTTAGATCCTTAACCTGATCCTGCAAGAAATCCAGCCTCTTTTTGGCAGACTGAAATTCTTCTAAAGCTAACAGGTTAACCGCTCCAATGGATTTTAACCTCTCTTTTAACGTGTTCACCTTCTCCCTCAGATTCTCCATTTCCTCCGTCTTCAGAGAAACTAAAAGTTCGAGGCTTTCCAAATCCATTTGATACTCTTCGGAGATCTTGTCTTTGATACCCCTAGCTTGAGAAGATAGTTCCATCTTCTCCATCTCCAATTGATGTAGTTGGTCCAATACTTTTTCTTTTGCCCCACGTGAGGCCTTAAGATTTTTCTCTCTTAAAGTTAAGCTTTCCTGCCATTGGGCTTGCTCTTTTGCTTTAGAATTCAAGCTTGCTTTCTCTTCTTCGATTTTCTGGAAAGTTTCTTTTAATTTCTTTTCAATTTCTTTGATGGTCTGGGAGATTTCTTCGATCTCTGCGGCTGAATTTTCAGATTCTTTTTCTTTTACAGACAAGATGTTTTCTATCTCTGAGATCAACTCGGAGAGTCTGGTCTCCTCATTTTTTATCTGCTCCTCTTTTCCCTGCAAAGAGACCAATTCAATTTTTAACTGGTTAACCTTTTTAAAAGTCTCAGTGTGAAATGTCTCAGCTCTCTCCAGCATCAGTTTTTCTTCTTCTGTAATCGAAGAGAGTTTTTCTTTTCGATCTTCGAACTCTTTTACGTTCTGATTATGTTCTTCTGTTTTTTGATTTAGTTCATCAATTTTTTGGGCGATCTCTTGGGTAAGTGTTTCAAGCTCAGAGTTTCGTTTCTTCATGCTTTCTTTTTCAAACTCAAGGGTTTTAAGCTCAATTTCAGATTGTTGAATCTGTTGGGTAAACTCATCAGTTTCAACCGAGATACCAGAAAGCGCTTTTTGAAGCTTTTCTCCTTTGTTCTCTTTTTCCTTCTTTTCCATTTCTAATTTATTGAGCCTTTGGGTTAGTTGTGAAACCTGTCCATCTAATCTCTGAATCTCCATTTCTCTTCCCAGAAGAGATATCCTTTTGGGCGAACCTCCGGAGAGACCACCTTCTGTCTTGATCACCTCCCCCTCTAAAGTAACAAGATGAAAACCAGATTCAATCTGAGATGAGAGTTTTAAAGCCGCATCCAGAGTCTCTACCAGAATCACGGTTGATAAAAGCTGGTCTGCGATCCTTTTGAAGTCTGGCTCACGCTCGACCAGTTCGGATGCACATCCAATCGCCTCAGGATGATCACTCAGTTTAATCCTGGGCGAATCGATTTTTATTGCATTGATTTTGTCCAGAGGCAAGAAAGTTGCCCTTCCTTTTTCCTCCCTCTTCAGATACTGGATGGCATCTAAAGCTGACTTTTCATTCTGGCAAACTATGAATTGAAGAGCTTTTCCCAATGCCGATTCAATCGCTTTCAGATATTCGGGCTTGGTGGTGATTAAATTTGCCACTGTATCGATGATTCCGGAAAGCTTTTCCTTGGCAGAAAGCACCGATTTTTCCCCTTCTCCGTAACCTTCGTAATGTATTGAGATGTTTCTTAACATCTCCAACTTAGCTTTCTCTCCCTCCAGTAGCGATTTTATGTTTGCTTCCTCCGAACTAAGCTGAGCTAAGTCAGATTGATTTTGCTCGCTCTTCTTCTTCAGAAGCTTTGACTCTTCGATTTTGCCCTCCAACACCCTTTTTCTATCTTCATCCACTGAAGTTAAATTTTTCAATTTTTTGGAAATGTCGTTTGTGTTCTGTGCAATGGATTGCATCTCCCGGGCGAAGATGATCTCCCGCTGTTTTAACTCCTCGATCTGAGCAATTGTGTTACCCTTTTCGCTTTTTAATTTGTTTAAATTTTCATTTAGCTCTTGATGGTCGAAAGAGAGTTTTCCGATTCTTTCTTTCATTTTTTTAAGTTTCTCGTCATTGGAGAGAAGAATCTGTTCCTCTCTTTCGCAAGCATTCTTTTGGGATTGAATTTCCTTGCTTACCTGGCTTAGCTTTTCTTTTTTTTCTTCTTTTTGGATTTTTACAGTGGATAACCGGGTTTCTAAGTTTTCTTTTTCCTCTTTGTTTTTGGCAATTAACTTCTCTAAATTTGATCGCCGCTCTCGATTTACCGAGATCTCACGCTCAACCTGAAAGCCCCTCTCGGAAAGCTCGCTGACTCTTTTCTGGAGAGTGGCTGACTCTTTCTCTATCTGTAGCAACTTCAGTTTGAGCTCCTCTATCTCCGCCTCCTCTTTGTCCAGATCGGAGCTGGTCTTGTGGGCTGAATCTGCTGAGACTTTTAACTTTTCCTCTAACTCTTTTACCTGTTCCTTCAGGTTTTCAAATTCATTCTGGCTCAGCTTGATCTCCAAGTCTTTGATTCCCTCAGTAAGTTTTTTATATCTTTCGGCTTTACCTTTTTGCCTTCTCAAAGAGTTGGTCTGTTTTTCCACCTCTGAGAGGATGTCGCCCAGCCTGAGAAGATCATTTTCCGTATGCTCCAGTTTTCTTTCCGCCTCTTTTTTTCTGTGTTTATATTTGGTGATGCCGGCGGCTTCCTCGAACAGAAAACGCCTTTCTTCTGCCTTGTCGGAGAGGATGGCTTCCACCATCTCTGGTTGTATCACCGAGTAAGCGTGAATTCCCACACCGGTGTCCAAGAACAGTTCGGTGATGTCTTTTAATCGACAGGGGGTTTTGTTCAAAAGATATTCGCTTTCACCGGAGCGAAAAAGACGGCGGGTTACGGTGACCTGATTATAATCGACAGGTAAGATTCCCTGATTATTTTCAATCACCAGAGTCACTTCCGCCATACCCAGGGGCTTCAGGTCCTTGGTGCCGCTGAAGATCACCTCTTCCATCTTAGAGGATCGCAAAAGCGACGTCCTCTGCTCCCCCAACACCCATCTGATGCCGTCTAAAAGATTGGTCTTCCCACAACCGTTGGGTCCCACGATGGCAGTCATTCCCTTATCAAAATGCAACTCGGTTTTTTGAGGGAAAGATTTAAAACCCAGGAGCTTAAGCTTAGATAGAAATATGGATGCATTCATACGAGCATGTGTTCCTTCCATGAGTTTAAATAAAATCTGGTATTGTTTTTTCGCTTTCTGAGAGCAGACTCTTTAGCGTCTCGGCCAGCCCTTCATATATCTCTCGGGAGCCAAATCTATCCTGGAAAACTGCCAGTTGAATATTATAAAGAGGGAAGGCATTTTTTCTTTTAGGTCCTATGCGTAAAGGGATTTTACACTTAAGGCAAAGATAACAATTAAAGAAACCGTCTTCTAAATCCAGGTCCAGCGAGATAGCAAACTGATGTTTCTTCAATTTTTGAATGAATTCTTTTCCGGGAAGGGAAAAGATATTCAAATCCCTTCTTTGAGGAGAGATCACCTCATACCGGGCCGAACTGGAAAGATATTCTTTTGCTTCCAGAAACGGAAGAAGAACAAAAATTCTCTTTCCTTGGAATATGTCCACAAAGGTTGAGAGTAAGTCTCTGGCCATGGCGAAGCGGTCTACGTTAGCAGGCATACATATAAGCACACTTTGAGACTCCTTCACTTTCCGGGTGAAGGAGAAAGCCTCTGGCTTAAAAAAGAGCCTCTTTGACCAGGTTAGTACCATTCTGGCAAAGGGATTGATTTTTATAGGTTTCATCATCTCAGTTTTTAATTCAAAGGTTAAAAACTTTGGCAAAATATAGTCTAAATGAGTTTTTAAGTCAAGTGGTGTATAAAAAATTTGTCAACGCAAATAGAAAATGTCAGGTTTTTTGCAAATTAAAAATGTCAGTAATTCATGGTTACTAACTCTGTTTCTTTTTGTTTGATAACGGATTGGGGGT